>CAYWOV010000076.1:0-8735 GCA_964459965.1 uncultured Planctomycetaceae bacterium
GTTGTCCTTCTTCTGCTGCTGCGGCATCTTCTGTCCCTGTTGCTTCTCCTGATGCCTCTGCTGCTCATGATGCTGCCCCTCCCGTTTCTCATTCGGGTTGGGCATCTCATTGGGTTGTTTTCCAACTTCGTTCCCCTGCCGCTTCCCCTGTTCCGAGCGCTGTTCGTCGTGCCGCTGGGGACTCTGTTGCGGAGTTTTGGGGGTTCTTTTCCTTCATCTCACGCTGAGATTGATTCTGACTTTTCGTATCGGTCATAAATCACCTAAGCTCTCTTTTCTTCCAAATTGGCCCGTTTCCCAGATTCTTCGCCCGAATCTCGAGAGATGCAATCGACGTGCCGCTGCTGCCGCAGTAGTCGGTCCGACTGGCATGCCGACCGAGGGGCGCTCGAACAGCCTAGGGGGAAAAGAAGATACGACGGCGGCGTCACATTTCTGTCCAGCGCATTTCCCGCCAGAGCATGGATTCGGCAAAGCCCAAATGGTCGGTTATCTGCCGATTTGCCGCGTTCCTTATTTCCACCATTCGGAAGTCGCGGCCGGAGCCTCGCTAGCCGCACGGTTTGGCGAGCCAGATTGATCAGCCGGCTCGTCAGCCGGCTTGTAGCCCGTTTGGATGATGGGCTCGCGGGCCGTTTCGGTCACGGCGGACGGACGCGGGATCGGCTTGGCACCAGCGGCGATCTTGGAAACTTCGGGCATCTGCGAGACGCCGGGCAAGAGTTGCGGGGAGTGGTCCGACATGACCACCGCGCCCTGATTGATCCCGTCGAAGCGAGTCCAAAGGCTGATTTGCTGTGGAGGCCCGCCAACCGTGTCCCAGGGCAGCCACACCGTATAGGAGGGCCCCTGCTTCGACTCGGCGCATTGCTTTTTGAGTTTCTCGGGCTGAAAGAGGAATTTGCGGGGTGAGGCGGCGTTCAATTTGCCGCCCGGCATGACGTTGAAGGCATAGACCGTCAGCGTTCCTTCGACTTTCATCGGTTTGTCGTGATCTTTGTCGGCCAGTTGGGTGTCAGCCGACTTGGCCGGGAGCGGCGTTTTTTCTTTCGGATAGAAGAAAATGCGGCCGCGGAAGCCGCGCATTTGGCGGCCCGATTCGCTCTCCGTCGCGTGGGTCCAGGCGACCGTCATTCGCCCTGGCTGCGGTGTTTCAGATTTTGCCGTGGACCAGGGCCAGATTTTTCCGGAGTCCAACTGCGAACAGCCGGCAACGATCGTTAAAACGACAACAAATTCCGCCCCGGCGCGCGCAAGTCGCGCCAAGGGACACACGCGAGTTCGCATGGCAACTCGGTCGAATTGTGACAGGGGAAATTGAGATCGCGAAAGGACGGAGGAGGGGCGAATACTAAAGCGAAAACCTGTCCAGATCAATCCCGTTTTGTCGGCAAGCAGCGGCGAACGCCGGTCCGGCAGCCGAGAAACCGGCTATTGCTCCTCGTCAAACAGCTCCTTGAGCTGTTTGTTCGCGTCGTCACCCAGGTGCTGGGCATTCTCGCGGCCCGCGTGCTGCAAAAGCATCCAGAGATCGGGCGTGATTTGGTCGCGCACATGCGGCAAGTCGCGCAGGCTATAAACGATCAGTCGCTGCGACTCGAGGTAATTTTTCTGCAAGCTGGCGATGACCGCATTGCCGGCGATTCCGGCCGCCTGGGCGTTGGGATTCTCTCGGCCCATCGATTCCAAATCGTCGAACAGTTTCTTGGCTTCGTCGAGGCGATGGGCCCTTAGATAAAGCACGGCGAGGTGTTCTTTCGCCTCGGGCGTATAAGTGCGATCTTCGGGAAAGTATTGCAGCACGGCACGCCAGGCGTCTTCGTCGGTCGGCAATGCGTTGCGGGCCCGATCGAACTGTTCCTTGGCAGTGTGCAGCTTTGGAACAGGATCTTGTCTCGTGGACCGAACCGCCAGCGGATCTCGCGGCCGCAGCCACCATCCCAATGCCGCCGAACCGCCTGCGATGAGGATGGCCGTTGCCGAGAGGAGAATCGCGTGACGTGCGAGGGACCATCTAAAGAAGGACTCTCGCCAATTGCCCGCGGGCTCGGGTGAAACTTCTTTTTTCGACGGCTTGGCGGCGGTCCCGGCGTCGGGCTGCTCTTCCTTCAACACGCGGGCGACGCGCTTCAGGTCTTGGATGATCTCCCGCGCGTGTTGGTAACGGTCGGCCGGCATGCGGGCCATCATTTTATGCACAATCTCGCCCATGACCGGCGGCAGATCGGCCCGCAACGTGCCAAGCGGCTCCGGCGTCTTCGTCAGGTGCTGCATGGCCAGTGTCAGTGAGGTCTCGCCCCGGAACGGAGGCCGGCCCGACAGCATGCGGTAACACGTCACGCCAAAGGAATAAATGTCACTGCGATGATCGACCGCTTCGCCGTTGATCTGCTCGGGGCTCATGTAGAGCGGCGTGCCCATCGTGATGCCGACCTGCGTGAGCTGTACCTTTTGCTCTGACTCGGCAAGCTGCGCGAGTCCGAAGTCGGTCACTTTCGCCTCCCCTTTTCGCGTGATCAAAATGTTTTCGGGCTTGATGTCGCGGTGGACAATCCCGGCGTCGCCGGCGACTGCCAACGCGGCGGCCACCTGCCGCATGATGTGGTAGGCGATTAACAGCTCGGGCGGACCCTTGCGGTTGAGGAACTGCCGCAGGTTGAGCCCCTGCACGTATTCCTGGGCGATGTAGTGAATGCCGTCTTGCTGGCCAAAGGCATACACTTGCACGATGTTGGGATGGATCAGGCCGGCGGCCGCCTTGGCTTCCTGCTCAAACCGCTTCACGATGGTCTTATCGGTTAGCAGCTCGGCGCGCAGGACTTTGATCGCCACGGAGCGGTGCAGCGACGTCTGCTCGGCCAAATAGACTTCCGCCATCCCTCCCCGGCCGAGCGGACGAATGATGCGAAATTCCCCCAACGTCTTGACCGCTGCCTCTGGTGGCTCGAGGGAAACGCCGCCCGACGTGGTTGCGCTCTCGTTCGGCTTAGGCGTCTCCGCGCGCGACGGACTTTGCCGTGGATCATCGGCCGGTGGCGGCGACGGCATCCCAAGTACATCCCACGACAAGAAGCAAGAGCGTATAAAGCGTCGGCACTCCTTGTTTTACCTCGCGACGGCAAGGCATCGCAAGTTGCGAGGCGCTGGACGCCTCCTGCTGAAATCTTGTATCATCGATTGTTTACGTGTCGAAATCGCGCCGATGTGGCGTAGCCATGCAACGAGGGACGCTCGTGCGGATGATTGGATGGGTCTCTCCAGGCCGCCGTCTCTGTTGTTCGGCGGCGATCGGGCTGGCACTGGCAGGCTTGGCGTTCCGCGTCGCCAGCGCAGCCGATCAAAAGGCGGGAGCGAAGCAAACCGGTCCGGTCAGCTTCTATAGGCAAGTGCGTCCGATCCTGCAGAGATCGTGCAGCGGCTGCCATCAGCCCGCAAAACAGGGCGGCAAGCTGCTTTTGACCTCTTATGAAGGTCTCAAAGCGGGAGGTGAAAACGGGCCAGCCTTTGTCCCCGGCAAACCGGATGACAGCCTTGTCGTGCAATACGTTTCGGGCTCGAAGCCGGAAATGCCGAAGAACGGCGAACCGCTCAAGCCCGTTCAAGTCACATTGATCAGCAAGTGGATTAAAGAAGGTGCCAAGGACGATACGCCCGCCAGCGTGCAGGATCCGGTGACGGCTGAGAATCCTCCGAAGTATTCCAGCCCGCCGGTGATTCCCGCCTTGGCCTATTCGCCAGACGGTTCGCTGCTGGCAATCGCCGGTTTCCACGAAGTGCTGTTGCACAAGTCGGACGGATCGGGGCTGGTGGCTCGCCTGATCGGTCGGGCGCAGCGCATCGAATCGGTCGCCTTCTCGCCCGACGGCAAAATCCTCGGTGCGGTTGGCGGTACGCCCGCCCTGTTCGGCGAGGCCCAATTCTGGAGCGTGGCCAACAAAAAGCTCATTCGCGCGATCCCGGTCGCTTACGACTCGTTGTACGGGGCGTCATTCAACGGTGACGGCAAGCTCTTCGCCTTCGGCGGTGCCGACAATCGAGCCCGCATCCTTCGCGTGAGCGACGGCAAGGAAGTCATGCGGTTTGACGCCCACTCGGACTATGTTCTGGGCACGACCTTCTCGCTCAAGCAGGATCATCTGATCACGGTCAGCCGCGACATGTCGATGAAGCTGGTCATCGTGGAGAACGGGCAGTTCGTCGACAATATCACCAGCATCACACCCGGGGCGCTCAAGGGGGGACTCGTCGCCGTTCAGCGGCACCCGTTGCGCGAAGAGGTTCTGACCGGCGGAGCCGATGGGGAGCCGATGCTGTACCAGATCTTCCGCACCAAGACCCGCGTCATCGGCGACGACTTCAACCGCATCCGCGGCTATGCCGCCCTGCCCGGCCGGATCTTCAGCCTGCAATTCAATAAGGACGGCAGCCGCTTCGTGGTCGGTTCGAGCACGGCGACCAGCGGAGCCGCCCGGATTTACAATACCGACACGGGTGCCCTGCTCTTCGAGCTGCCGGGAATCGCCGGCCCGATTTATGCAGTCGCCTTCCGACCGGACGGAATGCAGGTCGCTGTTGCCGGGTTCGAAGGCAAGGTCCGACTGTACGATGCGACCCGTGGTACATTGGTAACAGAGTTCCTTCCGGTTAAGATCACCCCTGCACAGCAAACTGCCGCAAAGTAACGCCTGCCCGACCCTCCCGAATCCCGCCTGGGTCCCCCGAGGACCAACGGTTCGTAACAAGCCAGTTGCCAGGAGAACGATCATGAGGACGCGCGCCTTTTCTCAGACCGTCTTGTTGGGGACCGCTTTCGTCCTCGCGGTCGGATCGTTTTCTTTGGCCGCTTCCAAAACCGCACCGGCCGCGAAGACACCGCCGGCCGCGCCAGCCGCGAAGATCAAAATCACTGCATTGGAAGTTTTTCCGACGACGCTCGAACTGACTTCGATCCGCGACAGTCGCCGGCTGCTTGTTACCGCCGTAGGGGAAAATGGTCTTCGTAAGGACGTCACGCAGGAAGCCCAAATTACCACTAGTTCGACGCACATCACGATTGACGCCGACGGGTTTGTCGTGCCCAGATCGAAAGGCCACGTCGAAGTCGTTGTTTCGGCGGCCGGCCTCAAGACGACGGTGCCCGTCCATATCGCCGACGCGTCTACGCAGCCGGTCGATTTCGTGAGGGAAGTCGTGCCCATTTTGGGGAAGATCGGCTGCAATCAGGGAACGTGCCACGGCTCGCAGGCGGGCCGCGCCGGCTTCAAACTCTCGCTCCGCGGTTATGACCCACTGTTCGACTACCGCGCGCTAGTCGACGACGTCTCCGGGCGCCGCTTCAACCGGGCGCTCCCCGCGCAAAGTTTGATGCTGCTCAAGCCGACGCAGGGTGTGCCTCATGAAGGCGGATTTCTCTTCAGCGAGGAGTCTCGCAACTACAAAACGCTCTATCAGTGGATCGCCGAAGGCTGCGTTTATAAAGACACATCGCGGGTGACCAAACTGGAGGTATTCCCCTCGGCCCCCGTGCTGCAAAATCCCAAGGATAGCCAGCAACTGATCGTCATCGCTCATTTTCCGGACGGCACTTCCCGCGACGTCACCCGCGACGCCATTTGCGACACGAGCAACTTCGAAATCGCCACCGTGAGCACAACGGGCCGCGTTGAAGCCGTCCGGCGGGGTGAGGCAGCAGCTCTCGTCCGCTATGAGGGGCAATACGCGGTCGCCCCTATTACCGTCATCGGCACGCGCGACGGTTACGCCTGGCACGCGAGTCCGGAGTTCAATTTCGTCGACAAGCATGTCAACGAAAAACTGCGGAAGATGAAGCTTTGGGCTTCGGACCTCTGCACCGACTCCGAGTTCCTCCGCCGCATTTCGCTCGACCTGACGGGCGTCCCGCCAGACATCGAACAAACGCTGGCCTTCGTTGCCGATCCGCGCGAGTCGCGTGTCAAGCGCCAAGAAAAGACCGACCAGCTTCTCGCCAGTTCGGCGTTCGTCGATCACTGGACTCTCAAATGGAGCGACCTGCTCCTCAACAAGCGAAAGTACGTCCAGGAGAAAGGCGTCTGGGCCTTCCGCAACTGGCTTCGCCAGGCACTGACTCAGAACAAGCCGTACGACAAGTTCGTCGCCGAGCTGATGACGGCCAGCGGCGGCTCGCTGGAAAACCCGGCGGCCAACTACTACCGCATCGCCCGCGATCCGAGCGTCGTCATGGAGAACATGACCCAGGTCTTTCTGGGCATCCGCTTCAACTGCAACAAGTGCCACGACCATCCATTCGAACGCTGGACGCAGCAGCAATACTACGAGTTGTCCGCCTATTTCTCGGCGGTCGGACGGGCGCAGGGTTCGTCGGCCGATGACGAGATCGTCTATACGCTGCCGGCGCCGGACGCCGTCATCAATCCGCGCACGAACTCGGCGGTCAAGGCGGTGTTCCCGTTCACCTACACCGCGATGAAGGTATCCACGAACGACCGTCGGACCGATCTGTCCGAATGGCTCACCTCCAAGGACAACCCGTACTTCGCCAAGAGCCTCGTGAATCGTTATTGGAGCTACTTCCTCGGCCGCGGCATAATCGACCCCGTCGACGATATCCGCGCAGGCAATCCTCCCTCGAACGCCGAGTTGCTCGACGCACTCACGGCCGACTTCATTGATCACGGCTTCGACCTGAAGCATCTCATCCGCACGATCACCGCGTCGCACACGTATCAGCGCAGCTACCGCGCGAACGACTGGAACACGGACGATCAGGTCAATTTCTCGCATGCTTACCCGCGGCGATTGACGGCCGAAGAGCTTTACGATGCCACGATGGTGGCCACCGGCTCGCCGTTTGAAATCCCCGGCGCTCCTCCCGGATTCCGGGCGGCCCAGCTTCCCGATCCGCAGATCGACGTCAGTTTTCTCGACATGTTCGGTCGGGCGCCGCGCGAAGCCCCGTGCGAGTGCGAACGGACAACCGCCGTCAGCCTGGGGCAGACGCTCAACCTGATCAACGGTCCAACCATCGCCAACGCGATCTCCAACCCGCGCGGACTGATCGCCCGACGGATGGCGGCCGGTGCCAAGCCCAAGGAGCTAGTGCGGGACGTTTATCTTTCCGTTCTCTGTCGGCAGCCGACGCCCGATGAATCCAAACGGGCCGACGCCTACATGGCCGAAGTGAAAAGTCCGTCGGACGCCGCCCAGGATCTGATGTGGGCCCTGATCAACAGTCCGGCCTTCCTTTTCAATAGGTAAGCGGCTTGTCGAGCAGGTCGCTGCGACCGCCGGCTCGCAACACGCTCTCGGCAAGCTCCACCACGTCGGCCGAGACGCCCGACTCGCGCATTTGTCGCACGGTCGCGTCAATGTCATAGGCCACGCGGCGGAGCGAGACCTTTCCGTCTTCGATCACCGCGTACGCGCAACGCGGATCGCCGTCGCGCGGTTGTCCGACGCTGCCCGGATTGACGACCTGCAGCCGTCCCAGGTCGAGATGAAACTGAATATGCGTGTGGCCGACGCAGACAAAATCCGCGTTGATCGATTCCAGCCGCGCTCGCCAGGTTTCGGGTTCGGCCGCCAGATATTCGTCGAGTGGATCGCGTGGCGTGCCGTGGACGAGGTACAGCGTCTTCCCGCCCAGCACAATTCGCCGCGTGAGCGGCAGCCGGGCCAGATATTTCACCCGCGACGGATTGAGCACTTTCCAGTGCACGAGCCGCGTTGCCGCGGCCAGACCACGGAAGCCGCTTCCCTCTTTTGCCGGAATGCGCTGCGCGACGGCGTGATCGTGGTTGCCGCGAATGGCGGCCGTCGCCCGGGCGCGCACCCAATCGATGCAGGGCAGCGGATCGGTGGCGTACTCGACCAGGTCACCGAGGAACAGGCAGGCGTCGTACGTCTCATTGATCGCGGCGAGCGCAGGCCAATTGGAATGAATGTCGGCCAGCAGCAGAATCTTCATGCGGAAAAACAGTGCCCCAAGTTCCACTTAATTCTGTTAAGCGTCCCCTGCAGATTCAAGCTCCCGCCCTCCTGCCGGTCGATTGTGCTTGACCGGCCCGGAGCAATGTGGCTGTAATGGAGCCGGCTCCAACTCCCGAGGGTTCGGCATGGTCGAACGATCCATCAAACAGATGACCGTGCGTGAGATGCTCATCGAGGCCGAGCGGCTCACGCGCGAGCTTGGCGAACACCTCGACCAGTCATTTATTCCCAAGTGTCACGAACTTTCGCGCCTCGTCCGTCCGATCAACGGTGAAGCGCCCGACATTCGCGCCCTCGAAGACGTGACCGTCCGCACGCAGGCGGCCCGAATCCTCGAGACAGAGACTTTTACCGAGGCGCTTTTTCAGAAACTGACCGAATACTGCAACGCAATCGATGAATCGGTCGGGCGAATAACGTCGGAAGGTTAGGAAACATAGGGGACCCACGTACAGGGAAACCTCTCGGCAGGCCGATTGCCTCTTGTCAGCGGACCGCGCGTGCTCTAATCTGAAGTCAGGCCGACGTGCATTGGCACGCGGTCGTGCATCGAAGAGAGCCCGTCTTAAGTCGCCGAACACCGGCCTTTCTAAAGCTGGCGGCGGCTGTCAGTGGATGAGTTTGGGTGGCGGCGCGGCCTGCGGGGTCTCGTGCGCTGCCGTGAGTAGCGATCGCCCGTCTTTGCCTCGCGCGCTTGTGGTCAGAGATCGGCCCAGCGTCGTGCCGGCAAAGAGAGCTTTGTCAGT
>CAYWOV010000077.1:0-8670 GCA_964459965.1 uncultured Planctomycetaceae bacterium
CGACCGGAGTTTGCATGTGCGACGGATCGGCCCGCATGATCAGTGAGAACATCAGCATCGTGGTGTTCTGCGCCCTGGCGACCTACCGTTCACACGAGCCCATTACGGACTCACAGTTTTGACCGGGCATTGGCCAAAAAAGCTGCCTCCCAAGGCGATCGCCATTTGGGAGGCAGCCTGCCTGGCTCCGGGCACATGAAATCCTTTTGAACGAGACAGGAAATTACGGTCATGCTCCCTCCTCGTCTGCCATCCCCAAGAGGCAGCCTGTTCGTAGCGTTCGCTCTGCTCGTCGTCGCCGGCTGCTCAGGGGGCGCCGATCAGGCGCTCGAAAAGTCGTTAGCAACCAACGGGTATCAGCGGTCGACGGTTTACCCGCTCGCCGGCAAGCTGACGGTCGACGGACAGCCCCCGGAGTTCGAGGAGGGGGACAGAATCGTCGCGATGCTCAACGATCCCGCGAAGCTGGGGACGGCCCCCTCAGGGCATTACGTGACCGTTGGGAAAGGTGGTGAGTTCACCTTCCAAACCTATGCAAAGGACGACGGGGTCCCGCCGGGCACTTACATCCTGACGTTCGCCAAGCTGAAAGTTAAGAAACGATCGAGCTTGGTTGGGCCCGACGGGTTCCACAACCTTTACAACGACGCGGCGCGAAATCAGAAGGAGTATCCGGACTTTAAAATTGAGCATCAGGCTCCGGGAAAAAAGGATTACGTGTTTAACTTGCAAGTCGCCGGCCGTGACGAGGTCGCTGCGGGCCCGGGAGCATTGACTCGAATCAAATAGCCGATCCGCGGCAGGCGAAAAATCGAAACGGGGCGCCAGCGAGCGCTCCGTTTTTTGTTGCGATTGCAAGATGGTGAGCATTCAACGAGACCAGGCGAATGCTCCTCGCCTTTGTCGCACGGCGCCACATTCGGACGCCGCCGTCACTGATGGAACGACGATTCGGGCTGAAGTCACTAAGATGAAGGAACGCATCATTCAAAGAGTCTCCAGGGAAGAACATGATCAATCAACAGTACGATTCAAGTTCCGACCACGGCTCATGCCGCGGGCGTCGGTGGTCTGCTGCGTTATTGATTTCTGTGATTCTCCCTTTCGCGGGCCCGCTGCGGGCGCAAGAAAACGGAGCGGCAGAGCCGTCCGCTGCTCATGCGATTCAGACGTGGGAGGACATGCCGGATTGGGTTACGTCACTCGTCTTTCTCAAAGACGGCCGGCATCTGTGCGTGGGGACTTATGAAGAGCTAAATCTGCGGGATGTTCGCGGGTCGGACGCTCCCAAGTCGCTTGCCCTTTCGCCCGGGTATGTGAAGTCGCTCGCTCTCTCTCCGAACGGCAAATTGATCGCGGCCGGGCATTATCAGGCGCTGACCCTCGTGGATTCCGCGTCGTGGTCAATCAAGCGAGACATCGGCCAGCACGCGGGCTATGTGACGGGGGTCGCGTTCTCGCCGGACGGACGATTCCTGGCAACCGCCTGCGAAGACGGTGTGGCCCGACTGTGGAACCTGGCCGATGGAAAACTGGTCCGCGAGTTCAAGGGCCACTCCTATCCGGTCACGGGAATCGCCTTTTCGCCGGACGGCAAACGAATCGCGACGGCCGCCGGCGACGAGACCCGCGTCACTCAGCCGGGTGAAGTCAAAGTCTGGGACGCGGCCGACGGGAAAGTGCTGTCTTCGTTCACAAACCATCATCAAGCGGCAACCGGCGTCGCCTTCTCCCCGGACGGCAAATGCTTGGCGTCGACCGGCTTCGACAAACGGGTCATTCTCTACGACTTCGACAATCGCAAAGGGTCGTATTTCGACGGCCACACTCGCCCAACGAACGCCGTTTTATTCGGCCCGACCGGGACAATGCTGGCGAGTGCCTCGGGAGGCAGGCAGGAGGGGGACAACGAGGTCAAAATCTGGGAGCGCGAAACCGGCAAGGAACTTGCGACGTTTGCCGTCCACAAGGCCAAGGTCGCCGCGCTGGCCCTCTCGCCGGATGCGTCGCTGCTCGCGTCCGGCGGATACGACAAAATGGTTGCCGTCTGGGATGTGAAGTCGCTGCTCAGCGCCAGTTCGTCATCCACTCCTGCCACCAAGACAGTCGCGCGGAACGAAAAGGAACGAGCGACAGAAGCAAAGCCGCATGACGGGCCAGTCCGCATCGGCATGATTGGTCTCGACACGTCGCACTGCGGTGCCTTTGCAAAAGAACTCAATCACCCGCACGCTGCTCCCGACGTCTCCGGTTTTCGCGTCGTGGCCGCCTATCCGCGGGGGAGTGCCGACATCAAATCGAGCACCGAACGCATCCCGGAATACACGAAGAACTTTCAGAAGATGGGCATCGAGATCGTCGGCTCGATCGACGAGCTATTGAAAAAGGTCGACGTCGTCCTCTTGGAAACGAATGACGGCCGCCCGCACTTCGAGCAGGCGCTCGCCGTGATGAAAAGCGGCAAGCGGCTCTTCATCGACAAACCGATCGCCGGCTCGCTGACCGACGCAGTTGCGATTTTCGACGCGTCGCGGAAGTATCACGTGCCCGTCTTCTGCTCATCATCGCTTCGCTTCGGCAAACAGACTCAGGCTGCCCGCAACGGGAAGATCGGCAAAATCATCCGCTGCGAGACGACCAGCCCGTGCCACTTGGAAACGACCCACCCCGATCTCTACTGGTATGGGATTCACGGCGTCGAGTCGCTGTTCACCGTCATGGGAACCGGCTGCAAGAGTGTACGCCGAACCGTGAGCACGCCAACCGAAGACCTTGTTGTCGGCACCTGGGAAGGCGGCCGGACGGGCACATTCCGCGGCACGCGGCCCAACGGAGGTTACAGTGGGAAGGCCGAGGGGGCGATCGGCACTCTCGCCGTTGGCCAGTACGAGGGTTACCGGCCGCTCGTCGTCGAGATCGTCAAGTTTTTCAAGTCGGGCGTGCCTCCGGTCAGCGAAGAGGAAACGTTGGAAGTCTACGCCTTCATGACGGCCGCCGACGAAAGCAAGCGGAAGCACGGAGCGGAAGTGACTCTTGAGAGCGTGCTGGCCCCGGCACGTATCGAGGCGGCCAAAAAGCTCGGCCGCTGAAATCGCGCCACGTCGTTGGTTACTTGACGATCGACGAAAGTGGGATCGAAGAATCGCCGATCTCGTCAGTCGGACTTCTTAGGCCTTCGACCGAAAGGCCGCCCACCAACTCAACGAGCTGCGAAGACATGGCCGCAAGCCGCTGAGCGAGAGCCCCGCACGCATCGAGTTGGCCCCGCGCCGCGGATTCTTCCAGCGTGGACGCAACGTCGCCCGCGTCGGCCGAGAACGTGGCGACCATTCCGCGAATCTTGTGAGCGGCCTCTCGTACTCGCGACGCGTCGGGTTGCCGCAGCGCTGCATCGAGCGTCGTCAAATGCTCGCCGATACGTGCGCGGAATGATTGACACATTTTGTGCAGAAGAGTTTCGTCTCCTCCGCAGGCCGCCAGAATTGTTGCCTGAGCGAGCGCCACTCGTGGTTGCGACGCTTGCCCGTTCGTCGATGTCGATTGCAAACGGCAACCAAGGATTCGGTCAATCACCGTCCACAGGTCGTCGGCGCGAAACGGTTTGGTTAGAAATTCGTCCATGCCGGCGGCAAGGCATTTGTCCCGATCCTCACTCCGCGATCGCGCAGTCAAGGCGATCACCGGCAAATGTTCCCCCGTATTGCGTTCGCGGCTGCGGATCGCTTCGACCACTTCAAAGCCGTCTAATTCGGGCATGTGGATGTCGAGGATCAGCATGTCAAATGGTGAATCTGCCAAAAGCGTGAGTGCTTCACGGCCATTTTGCGCAAGCGAGACAGTGTGCCCACGTCGAACGAGCAGTTGCTCGATCAGCTCTGCGTTGAAGTCGTTGTCTTCGGCGACCAGCACGCGCAGCGGCTCTGTCGGCGTGTGCCCCACATCATGCCGGGGTGAATCGACTTGCTGCCGCTCGTGGGCGGCAGCGCGGTCAAGCGGTCCGGATTGAAGCTTCAAGCAAGCGGTAAAAACGAAGGTGCTGCCCTGTCCTGGCCGGCTCTCCACAGAGATGGCACCCCCCATCAGGACGACCAGGCGAGCCGCGATCGTCAATCCGAGTCCCGTGCCACCATATTTCCGCGTGGTCGAGGTATCTTCCTGCTCGAAGGCTCGAAAGATCTTTTGCTGTTTGTCTTCGGGAATTCCAATCCCAGTGTCCGCTACCGTGAACCGCAAGGCCACCGTCCCTGCGTCCGAAGGGCCGGCGACCGTCACGCCAACGAGCACCTGGCCTGCATCGGTGAACTTGATGGCGTTGCCGACAAGGTTCAGCAGGATTTGCCGCAGACGGCCAGCGTCGCCGAGGAGCAGGTCGGGAACTTCCGGCCGAGTCTCAGAGATCAGCGCGAGCCCCTTGGCTTGGGCCCGCACTGCCAAAGCGCCCAAGGTGTCACCCAACACGTCGCGCAGCGAGAATTCCGAGAGATCCAGCTCGAGTCGACCCGCCTCAATCTTCGAGAAGTCGAGCAGGTCATTGATCAGGCGGAGCAGGTTGTCGGCTGCCGACTTCACCGTTTGCAGGATTTGCCGCTGATCATTGGTCAGGGAGGTATCGAGCGCAAGTTCTGTCATTCCCAGCACGGCATTCATTGGCGTGCGGATTTCGTGACTGACGTTGGCGAGGAACTCATCCTTGGCGCGGTTGGCCGCCTCGGCTTCCTCCTTGGCCTGACGCAGCTCGTTCTCAATCCGTTTGAGTTCCGTCACGTCAACGCGGCTGCCGGTCACCCGAACCGCTTTGCCCGACTCGTCCCGGACGATCGTGCCGCGAGAGAGCATCCAGCGATACGATCCGTCGCGGTGACGGGTCCGATAGCCGATTTCGTAGTCGTTTCCCGGCCCCGCCATCTGTGCTTGAATGCCTGCCACCACCCGCTCGCGGTCGTCGGGATGCAGCGACGCCATCCAAGCCGTTGCCTCGAGCGACGTCTCGGGAGGCGATTCGCCGAGCTGTTCCCAAACATTGATAAAGCGGCCTCGTCCATCGAAGTAAGTTCCCTCGGGAAAATCGACTTCCCAAATGCCGACGTTCGACCCGCGGACCGCCGCGTCCAACTGAGAGTTCGCCAGACGCAGAGCCTGTTCCGCCTTTTTGCGCTCGGAAATATCTTGCACGATCGCCATGGTGTAGGCGGGCGCTCCGACGGAATCGCGCTGCAGCGTCACTGTGACGTTGACCCAGGCGATCGTGTCATCCTTGCGCCGGATGTGCTTTTCCAGCGAATAGCTCGCTTGCGTTCCTGCGACGAGCCTCGAATGCTGGGGGGCCTCGACCGCCAGTTCGTCGGGCAGCGAGATTTCGTAAAATGTCTTGCGGAGCAACTCGTCGCGCGTATAGCCAAGAATGTCACAGAATTTTTGATTCACACGCATCCAGCGGCCTGCGAGATCGTTATGCGCAATCCCGACGGCGACGTTATCGAACGTGTCGCGAAACCGGTCCTCGCTGGCTTTCAAGGCCTCTTCAGCCCGCCGGCGTTCGTCGACAACGATCCGCCGCCGCATGCGGTGCAAGGACTCACTGAGACCGCTAATGACCGTTCCGACCAAGAGGAACAACGTGAGCGCCACAACTTCGTGCACGCTGCCCATCTGAAACGCGAATCGCGTCTCGCCTAGAAAAAAGTGGGCCGCCAGCGCGCTTAAGAGGGTGGTGACGAGACCGGGTCCGAATCCCCCGTAGTACGCGCTGATCATGACCGCCGGGAAAAAAGTCATGTGGGGAGTCTGATTCCCCAACACGGGCCACAGCGGCCACCGCGCGAAAAGCGAGAGTGCCGTCACACCGACGGCGACACCGTACCGGAACAGCTGCGTGCGTTCGCGTCCGGGGATCGCGGATTGGGTTGGCATAGACGTTGCCGCAGGCCGGCGGCCCGACGATTGCCCATTCGTTAGGCAGGCCGTCGGGATGCCGGCCGGAACCTCAAAGGACACTCACCCAATTATTGCGAACTTTCCCCTGTCAGGCAGCCGTTCGGGAGAGGAATTGGTCGATCTCGCTGATATCGTTGTCGCTCAGCTGAAGTCGGGCAGCTCCGAGCAGTCCCTTGATCTGGCCGGGCTTTCGAGCCCCTACGATCGCCCCCGTGACGGCTGGATTTTGCAACACCCATGCGACGGCGACTTCGCCTGCCGAACAGCCGTGCCGAATCCCAATGTCTCGCAGCCGCCGCACCAGGCACAGGTTCTGCGTCAGTCGCGGTTCCTGGAAATTGCGATTTGATTTGCGCCAGTCGTCGGCGGGAAGGGCCGCGACGCGCTCGCGCGTCATGGCACCCGTCAACAGACCGGACGCCATGGGGGAATAGGCTATGACGCCAATCTTCTCACGTGCGGTGAAACTCAGGATTTCGCTCTCAACCCGCCGATCAAGCAAAGAGTACGGCGGTTGAAGCGAAGTAATCGGTGCGATCGCCTGGGCCCGTTTCATTTGGCCGACGTCGAAATTCGAGACGCCCAAATAGCGAATCTTGCCCTCTTCCTGAAGCCTGGCGAGAGCCGTCCAGCCCTCCTCAATTTCTGCGTCGGGATCGGGCCAGTGAACCTGGTACAGGTCGATGCGATCGACGCGCAAGCGGCGCAGGCTGGCTTCGCACTCCCGGCGAACCGAGTCGGCCTTCAAACTGTGGCCGATTTCGCGCTGTTCGTTCCAAACCATGCTGCACTTGGTGAAGACGTACGGCATGTGAGTAACGCCTTCGAGCGCCCGCGCGACTACCTCCTCGGAATGGCCCAGTCCGTAAACGGCGGCCGTATCGATCCAGTTGATTCCCGCATCGAGCGCCTCGCGAATGGCGAGAACGGAATCGCGATCATCCTGGCTTCCCCAACCAAATTCCCAGCCGGAGCCCCCAATCGCCCAGGTGCCCAAACCCAAGGGTGTGATCAACAAGTCTGAGTTGCCCAGTTGCTTTGTGTTCATTGCCTCGTCTCCTAGTGTCGCCAACGTGACGCCCGAGAGCCGCCACGGAATTTTGTCAGCCGCCCCCAAATGTCCCTGAAGCACGCCGCGTGCCGAACTTGGCCAAATCGTCCCCGAAGCGGTGGTGCGAGTCTGGACACGGTCCTGATCCAACTAAAAAATAGACTCAGACGAAAGCCGCACTTCCCTTGCGGCGGACAATCGTTTCCGACGACTCCTCCCGGCGACCGGCTCGATGGCCCGCTTGCTTTTGATTGACGACGATCCGAGTCTGATCCTCGATCAGGTCGAGCACGTCTTCGCGCCCCAGGGTGTCGAGATCGCGACGGCCGGCAGCGGAACGGAAGGGCTGCGGCAATTCGAGAAACTCCACCCGGACGTCGTGCTCCTCGACGTTCGCCTGCCCGATCTCTCAGGGCTCGACGTCTATCACCAGATTCACCAGCTCGATGCGCGAACGCCCGTCGTGTTCATCACGGCGACGACGACCGCCGAGACCGCGATCGAGGCCGTCCGCCAGGGAGCTTTTGATTACCTCTTCAAGCCGGTCGATCTGGCCCAGTTAACCCGTGTCGTTGGCCAGGCGTTCGAGCTGGGCCGGCTGATGCGGGTGCCGGCCGTGCTGACCGAAACGGTTCCCGATGAAAATGTCGGCGACGCGATCATCGGCCGCTGCACCGCGATGCGCGAGGTCTACAAGGCGATCGGCCGCGTCGCCGACCAGACGGTTATTGTGCTCATCACGGGCGAAAGCGGCACGGGCAAGGAGCTGGTCGCGCGGGCCATTTACCAGCACGGTTCGCGGTCGAAGGCGCCCTTCCTCGCGATCAATTGCGCCGCCATTCCAGAAAACCTGCTGGAAAGCGAACTTTTCGGCCACGAAAAAGGGTCGTTCACGGGAGCCGACCGCCGCCGCGTCGGCAAGTTTGAGCAGTGCAACGGCGGCACGATCTTCCTCGACGAGATCGGCGATATGCCGCTGGCGACGCAGGGCAAAATGCTGCGGCTCTTGCAGGATCAAACTTTCGAGAGAGTCGGTGGTAACGAGACCATTCGAACCGACGTCCGCGTGATTGCGGCCACCAACCGCGATCTGAAGACGATGTGCGACGACGGCCGATTCCGGCCCGATCTGTTTTATCGGCTGAGCGTGTTCACAATCCCGCTGCCGCCGCTGCGAGAGCGGGGTGACGACCTTCCCATGCTCGTGAATCATTACGTCCGCAACTTCACGCGCGAGCTTGGCCGCGACGTCGGGCAAATCGCCCCCGAAACGCTTGCACTTCTGGCCGCCTACTCCTGGCCGGGCAATATCCGCGAGCTGCAAAGCGTGCTCAAGCAGGCGCTGTTGCGTGCCAGCGGGTCCGTGTTGGTTCCTGCGTTCTTGCCCGAGTTTTTGAGCCGTCCCGAGCAAGACGCATCTTCGCTCGAGGACGCAGCCGGATTCCATTTAGAAACGTTCATCAACCAGCAGCTCAAGGCGGGAGCCAACGATCTCTACGCCCTGGTTCACGGAGAACTCGACCGCACGCTTCTCCCGCTCGTGTACCGGTTTGCCAATGGCAACCAACATCAAGCCGCCCGGCTCTTGGGGATCGCCCGCCAGACCCTTCGCCAAAAGCTGCGAGACCTGGGATTGAGCAGCAATCCGTCCGCGGAGTCCGACGACACCGACCGCGATTAGGCCG
>CAYWOV010000078.1:0-8658 GCA_964459965.1 uncultured Planctomycetaceae bacterium
GGTCCAGGAGCAACTGGGCTGGGTGCTGCCGCAGGAGCCGCCCCTCCAATCGGTGCTCCGGCTCCCGGAACGGGATACGGAACCTGACTCTCTTCCGGTTCCGTGCGGAGGAAGTTGGCCGGAATCGCGTGGGAGCGTGCCCAAGCGTCCCGCACAGCGTCACGATAGGCGGTCGGCGTCCAGTCCGATTCGGCCAGGGTCACGTTGTGGTAATCCAGCAGCGTGCCTTTGCGGAAGTTCATGTCCATGATCGCTTGAGCGTAGCTGGTCAAGCTTTGGTAATAACTCTGCTCGGCCGAGGCCAGGCTGGATTGTGCCTGAAGCACGAATTGCAACGTCGTCGTACCGGCCTCGTACTGGTATTGATACAGAGCGAGTTCACGTTCCGTGGCAACACGGCGGTTGAAGTAGGACTGTGCGGTCTGGTACGCCGCAGCAACGTTTTGAAACGAGACTGCCAGCTCTTGCGCCACTTCCATTTCCTGCTCGGCCAGTGCGTCGCGGGCCTTCGCGATGCGCCACTCATAGTTGCGGACTTGTGCACGTGCCGAACGGAAGCCGATCGGCACGAAAAACGTGAAGCCGACGTTCCAGCCGGTTTGTTGGTCTTCTGCCAGTGAACCGAAGGCGCTCGAAAAGGGCTGCGCCAGCTCCGACTGTTGGCTAATCAGGTCGTTGCCGAAGGCGTTGACGCGGTAGGCGCCTGTCAGGTTTAGGGCGGGGTTTGTCAGGCTTTTTGCGGCTTTCAACTGCAGCTCGAAGCTCTTGATGTTCCATTTCTGGGTCCGCAATTCCACGCGGCGGGTCAGTGCCTCCGTCAGGCAGTTGAACCAGTCGGGGACGAACCTCGCGGTCAAAGGCTCGTCGATCGGTCGAATGATCCGGCCGTCGTTTACCGGCAGACCGAGCAGGCGACGGAGGTCGGTCTCGTTGGTGTAGAGGTTGCTGAGAGTCTGCTCGGCCGTTGCCCGCGTGTTATAGAGTTGATCGCGAGCCGTGGCCTCGTCGACGGGCGTGAATCCCGTGACTCCGCCAGCGATGAGCTTGGCGTAAGCCTCGCGCCAAGACCGCAGGGCACTGTTATGGGCGACGACCGCCGTGTGATACAGGCGATACTGAAGATAGAGGTTCCAGTATGCGTTTTCGGTATCGCGCAACAGGGTGAGGGCTGCAAGTTCGAACGCCCCCAAGGCAATATCTTCGTTGATCCGGGCGATCACGACGCCCTGGCTGACGCCGCTGATCCCGGAAACCCCTGATCCGATGGGACTGGCAATGCGTGTGAACTCGGTTCCGGAGCCGGCCCACAACGGCTGCGTGTATTGCGCCTGCACGTAGCCGTTATACGACGTAGGAAAGAGCACGGGCTGGTTCGTCGCAACGTAGTTCCAAACGTTGCTCAAGGTGAGCTGGCCGCCGTTGGCGAACGTCTTCTGCAACGAAGAGTTGTACGTTCCCGAGTATTGGTCCAACTCCTGTCCGGCAGCCAAGCCGCCGGCCAGGGCGGCGTTATTTTGGATCGCCTTGTTTTGTCCCACGTTGAATGTCGTGGTCCACTGCGCATCGAAATCGCTAAGGGCTGCCTCAACACCGCGGGCGCCGAGCAGAACGCCCGATTCCTGAATGGCCGAATCGTAGATCGATGCCTGGCCGTTCGGATTGCTCATCAATCCGTTTCCGGGCGTCGTAAACGCACCCGCCGAGCGAATAATCTTGTTGTTGGCCAACGCCAACTGGATCGCCTGGCCCAGCGACAGATCCCAGATCTGGTCCTTTCGCCGTTCGGCAATCGTATGCGGCTCAATGGAGGCAGTAATGACTTCGGGACGTTCTTGCTGGGTCGTCGAGTACTCAATCGAGGTGGCAATGTCCTTGTAGTAGTCCGGCCCCTCATGCCCGATGTAGTGCAGGTCGCCGGCGTCCTTGCGCTCGCAGCCGGCCGCGAGCGGAATCAGGGCAGCAGTAACCAAAAAAACACCGAGTTTCAGCCGCCTTAAGCTCTTAAAGCTCATGGACCCCCCCTCGTCAGTTGCCGAAGCGGCGAAAGGAAACGCTCAATGCGTCAGCCATCGGACCGCATCCATCGGCATTTCGTCCGTAACGGCACTTCTGCACAGAGGCAGCGCAGCCGCACAATCCGGACGCTCGTCAAGACCGTTAAAGCTAGTATCGGCGGACTAACCGTCAGGCTTTGACGGTTTCCTTGCAAACAGCCGATTCATCTGCTACGGTCGCCGCCGTTTCAATAGCCTGGGAGAGACGGCGAAGATGTACAGAGTCACCCTGATTCCGGGCGACGGAGTGGGTCCCGAAATCGCTGACGCCACCCGCAAATGCGTCGAGGCCACGGGCATCAAAATTGACTGGGATGTCCAAGATTGCGGCATCGAAGTCATTCTGGCGGAAGGCAAAGTTCCCGATCGCGTCTTGAAGTCGATCAAGGCCAATAAGGTCGCGCTCAAGGCGCCCATAACGACGCCGATCGGCAAGGGCTTCCGCAGCGTCAACGTGTATTTGCGGCAAGAGCTGAACCTCTTTGCCTGCGTCCGGCCCTGCAAACTGTACAAAGGTGTGCGGACGTACTTCAGCGGCTCGAAGGTGGACCTCGTGCTCGTTCGCGAGAACACGGAGGATCTCTACGCGGGCGTCGAGTTCAAGGCTGGCGAGCCGGCGACGGCCCAGCTTATCAGTGATATCAACAAAATCGCGACGGGAAAGAAGATCAGCACGGGCGCCCAGACAACTGGCGTCAGCATTAAACCGATTTCGTATGAAGGCACTCGGCAAATTGCGGCCTACGCGTTCGACTACTCTTTGCTGCATGGTCGCAAGTCGGTCACGTCAGTCTGCAAAGCAAACATCATGAAGTTCACCGACGGCCTGTGGTACGACGAGACTCGTGCCGTGGCGTTGGCGTACGGAGCCAAGTTTGAATGGCCGGATCTCGCCCAGGACGTGAAACCCGATCCGCAGCTTGCCGGCAAGGTGAAATCGACGGGCGGCGCGGTTTCCTATGTCGAGCGGCTCATCGACAACATGTGCATGCAGCTGGTCCAGAAGCCGGAAGATTACGATGTGATCGTGACTTCGAATCTGTACGGCGACATCCTGAGCGATTTGTGCGCGGGCCTGGTCGGTGGCCTGGGCGTGGCGCCGGGAGCCAACATCGGCTCCGAGGGAGCGATTTTCGAGGCCACCCACGGCAGCGCGCCGAAATACAAAGGACAGAATAAGGTCAATCCGACGGCCCTGATCCTATCGGCGAAGTTGATGCTCGAACATTTGGGCGAGAAGGACGCGGCCGACCGGTTGGAACGAGGCGTCGCAGCGGTGATCGCCGAGGGCAAGGACGTCACCTACGACATGAAGGCCGACCGCAATGACCGGACGGCTGTCGGCACTCAACAAATGGCCGAAGCTATTTGTCGAAAGATCCGCGCGGCATGACGCTTGTGCTGCAGCCGTCGCGGCTGCCGGCTCGTGTGTGAAACACTCGACCTATCGCGACTTGATCTCCGGATCGCAACGCGGCCCTCTGGCGGAAGCCGCCCGTTTGGGATTGAAAACCGCATCGCTCTTTTATGCGGCCGGAGTCCGAATTCGCAATCGCAGTTACGACTTTGGGCTCTTGCGAGAATTTCGTGCGCCGGTTCCGGTCGTCAGCATTGGTAATCTTACGGCTGGCGGCACGGGCAAAACGCCGGTTGTGGCCGCGGTGGTCGATTGGTTCAGTGCGCACGGAGTGCGTCCCGTTATTCTGAGTCGGGGATACCGTTCGCTAAACGACGCGGTCAATGACGAGAAGCTCGTCCTCGACCAACTCTGCCCAGGGATCGTTCATTTGCAGTCGCCAAACCGGGTGCAATCGGCACTGGACGCTTGCCGAACGCACGGCGCCGAAGTGCTGGTTCTCGACGACGGTTTTCAACATCGCCGCCTGGCCCGCGATTTGAATGTCGTGCTGATCGATGCGCTGGATCCGTGGGGTGCCGGACACCTGCTGCCGCGCGGCCTCCTGCGAGAGCCCAGATCGGCACTCAAGCGGGCCGACGTCGTTATTTTGACCCGGGCCGATCAATGCGCGCCGGAACAAAGACAGCGCATTCTGAACGAAATAGTCGACGCGTCCTCAGGCCAATCTCCGATCGAGTTGTTCTTCAAGCCTCACGGGTTGATCAATGCGACCGGCCAAACGGCAGAAACAGAGTCGCTAACGGGCCGCGTCGCCGCATTCTGCGGAATTGGCAATCCGGAGGGCTTTCGCCGCACACTCACTACTGCGGGGCTTAGTCGTGACTTAGTCGGATTTCTGTCTTTCGACGATCACCACCACTATCGGTCCTCCGACATTGCGAAATTGGCCGAATGGGCCAGGAAAAGTGGCGCCAGCACTCTAATCACCACGCAGAAGGATCTCGTCAAAATTCCTCAGACAGTTCTCGATGATCTGCCGCTATGGGCGCTGGCGATCCGCGCTGAAATTTGCGGCGGCAAGGATCGATTCGATGCGCAGCTGCAGCGTCTCATCGAGGCGGGAGTGTCGCCAAATCGCAGCAAATGTCAATAAGACGGAAACCCACCGAGTCCAACCTGGAACGCGAAAGTTAATCACGTCTACAGATGTTTTGCTAGTTCCGAAATCGCCACCAGCGGTCGATCTCGTCCGTCAATTTGCCAACGACAGCAGCCTGCGTCGCGGCAAGGTCGTGGCGTTCGAAGGGATCGGCGAGCACATCGTAAAGCTCGGCAGGTTCATCCCGCATTGCTGGCAGTATCAGCTTCCAGTTCCGGTCAACGCACCAGCGAAACTTCAGGCCAGCGAGCGGATTGTCGATGTCGCCGACATTGTGATCGAAGATTTCGCCAAAAACCGTCGTCCGTGACGTGTGTCCATGCTCGGCGATCACTTCGAGCAGATTCAGCCCTGGCATCGTCTCCATTTTCGGCAGTCCGGCGGTGGCCAGAATCGTCGGCGCAATGTCGATCGAGCTGACGAGAGTGGGATAGTCGGCCGGCGCGATCGTTCCCGGCATCGAGACGAGGATCGGCGTTCGCACGCCACCATCATAAGGAGAGAGTTTTGAGCGCGGGGCGAACTGGGCCGGCGTGCCACCGCGCTTGGCGTCGACCTGCGGCGGAATCCAGCCATTGTCCACGACGAACACGACCAGCGTCTTTTGCGTCTGGCCCTTCTGCTCCAGAAAATCGAGCAGTTGGCCGCACGTTTCGTCGAACCATTCGCACATTGCGAAATATTTCGCGACCGCCAGCGGCCGCCGCGGCGACAGGTATTTGATGAGTAGCCGCTTGGGCGGGTCGTGCGGAAGGTGCGGCATCATCGGGGCGTACCAGAGAAAATACGGCGTGTCACCGCACGAATTGATGAATTGAAAAACCGGTTTCAACCCCTCGCGTCCAATGCGCAGCCCATCGTCGCCGTGGCGTCCGCCATGCTTCGCATCGCCGTGCGTCATGCCGGCGGTGAATCCGCCTTCCGAGTAGTTTCCCTCCCACCACTTGCCGCTTTGAAACGAACGATATCCGCGGCTTGCCAAAAGCCGAGGCAGCGTCCCGGCCGCACGAATGTGTTTGAGCATCGCGGAGCGATCTGTTCCCGCGGGCGGATCGTTGCCAGTGATGCCGTGCTGATGGGGATAGAGTCCCGTGATGATCGTCGCCAGACTCGGACGACAGAGACTTGTCGGCACATAGCCCCGGCGAAAGATGGCGCTTCGCGCCGCGAGTCGATCGAGCCGCGGGGTCCTGACCGCCGTGTGTTTCATAAAGCCGAAATCGTTCCACGCCTGGTCGTCTGAGATGATCAGCACGACATTCGGCGGCCGACGTGAAATGGGGGGCTCCGACGAAGCAGAGGCACGCAAAGTTCCCAGCAAAAGAACAAAGAATGCGAACCAAAACCTAACGCGTTTCAACATGAGGCGGATCCACTGCGAATGGGCGGCAATCGAAAAGCTACCACATCAACCTCGATCGCCGTAGGGGCGTCCATTTTTGGTTTTGCGAAAAAAGGGGCAAATCGCAACGCATCGGCGACGGTTGACATGACGCGGCAGCAGGGGTCTAATCTGGCCTTGGCAAGCTCGAGGTTGGTCGGCCTTGCGGGCAGTCGCGACGGTGAACGTCCGCTGTATCGCTGGTTCGAAAGACGGCCAGGGGACGTTGCAGCGACCATCGGGCTGTTCGATTGATGAACCGGAGGAAAACATCGATGCGGAAGCTTTGCAGTTGGACCTTGGTTTTGTGCAGCCTCTTGACGCTTGCCTTGCTCGTTGCGGCGACGGCCCGCCAAGCGCTGGCTCGGCCGGTTTACTTGGGGTGGTGGTTGGAACAATATCCCGACGTCGCGAAAAAGAACGACGTGAAAACCGCCGTGAAATGCGGCGTCTGCCACGGCCCGGGTTCGAAGAAGAATCGCAACGACTACGGAAAGGCCATCTCGAAAGCGCTCGGATCGAAGAAGAATCTGAAGAAGACAGACGACAATAAGGATATCTTCGACGCGGCTCTCAAGACGGCCGCGGGACAAAAGAGCGCAACCGAAGGAAAAACGTTCGGGGATTTGCTCGACGCCGGCGAACTTCCGGTTGCCAAGTAATTCTCGCAAGTCTCCCGAGCTTGCTCGAAGTTAATTCGAATGAAAACGATAGGACCGCCGGCACAACCGACGGTCCTTTTTTGCATCTCACTTCGGGCTCGAATCGCCGTTTCCGGAAACAACATGAAGGTCCACGATCAGCGGTAAATGGTCGGAGGCACTCATCGCCAACTTCGTGCGAACAACGCGCACATGCCGCACGCGAATGGCTCCCCGCACAAAGGCCTTATCGAGTGAGCCCATTGCCAAATACGAGGGAAACGTGCGAAATCGCGAGATTGGCGTCGTGATTTGTTGAAAGCCGCTCGGCTCGAAGATGTCTCCCGCCAAGCGGTTTCGCCAATCGTTGGAATCACCGATAATCAACGTCGGAAGTGTTTCGGCCGCACGGAACAGCGGGTGGCCAATCACGTGGGCGACTTGCCAGCGCCGCTCGCGTTCGGCAAGGCCGAGATGCCAATGGACGACGTGAAGTGGCCCCTCGGGCGTCTCGATCACAGCGAGCTGTGCTCCGCGCGGCTTGCGCTCCTCGTGCCGGATCGAGATGTGATGGTGCGATTTGAATGGCCAGCGCGACAAAAGGAGGTTGCCGTAACCTCCTTCGCGGAGACGGACATTTAACTGGTAGATCCGCTCCAAGTTGCCGAAATAATCGGCCAGCAACTGAGGCTGGTCGTGATAGCGGGATCGGCGGACGTTGCGGTCGACCTCCTGCAGGCAGACGATATCTGGGTTTTCCGCTTCGATAACGGCCAAAATACGCCCGAATCGATAGCGGCGGTCGCGGGAGCCGATTCCCTTGTGAATGTTGTAACTCAGGATCCGCATCATTGGCCAAAAGAGTTCTTTGGTCAGTTTCGTTACCGCCGCTCGGCTTGACAAGGTATCGTGTTAAACCGCGTATCGCGATAGCCGCAATCTTTCGCAAGGCAAGCAGCCACCATGGACTCCATTGAAATTCTCAACGTTTTTTCTCGCTGGATTCACATCGCGACGGCGATCGTGGTCGTCGGAGGAACCGCTTTCATGCGATTCGTGCTGCTTCCCGCTGCCGAATCGTTGCCTCCGGCGGAGCACGATCAATTGCGCGGAAGAGTCATGGCACGCTGGAAGATTTTTGTAATGGCGGGAATCACCCTCTTTCTGTTAAGCGGTTTCTACAATTATGTCGCCGTGTCGATTCCCAAGCACCACGGTGACAAGGCGTATCACGCACTGATGGGCACAAAGATTCTCATCGCGCTCGGCGCTTTCTTCCTTGCCTCGGTGCTCGTTGGCAGATCGCCACGGTTCGAGCCGCTTCGCCGAGAACGCAAGAAATGGCTGCTGGTCCTACTCGTCCTGGCTTTCACCATCGTCTTGATCTCGAGTTACCTCAAAGTGACGGGCATCTGACGTCGGGCGAGTCGCCGGCCTGGCGATTTTCAGCCCTCAAGAAAGCCCGCGTGGCAAGCGAACGGCTTGCCCGGACACTCCCTTTACGTCGCCAATTGCGAGACGAAAAGCGACTCGGCGAATGTCTTCTAAAGAGGGATGGCTGCGAGCAATTCAATTAAACGACGACCTTCCCTCTGGTCTATCGGGGTTTCAATACCCAGAAAGACTGCGACCGATTAAGCGGCTTGGGAAAGACAGGGGCAGGCGCAACCTTTCTGAGAGTCCGTTGCCCTCCGAAAGTCAGGCAACTCGAGTTTGGATTCGCCTCCGTATATCAATTCGCTGAGCGCTGGGATTCGGGGGCTTTCGTCGGAACGGAGAATTGAAATATGTTCATGTGTACACATGTAATTCTTGCGAAAATTAGTTCGTATACGAACTTTTTTGTTCAAGTTGCGTCTAAGATCTGCGTACAACCATTAGCGGCCTAAGTGTCCAGAGATGAGATAACGAAGGCCGACAGTGAGACAAGAACATAAACATAAATCCTAAAATAACTTGCAACAAATCTAACGAGCCCACTGCAGCGGAGAAAACGCCTTGCAGGGAGAAGGGGGGAGCCGTGATGAGAGTATCGCGATATTGCCACCCCGTCATGAAACAGT
>CAYWOV010000079.1:0-8632 GCA_964459965.1 uncultured Planctomycetaceae bacterium
GATCTGGCTCCGACGGCCGTCAATCAGACTTTCACCACCGACGCGAAGACGCCGCTCACGACGGGCAATCTGCTGACAAACGCGACGGATCCCCAGAGCCACTCGCTGTCTGTGGCGTCGGTTCACGATTCCAACGGCAACGCGGTCCCCTTGGGAACAGCGACGACGTTGCCCTCGGGAGCCCAGCTCACCGTGAACACCGACGGGTCATTTACTTACGACCCCAACGGCGCATTTAACTCCCTGACGGGCAGCCAAACGGCGACCGACACCTTCACCTACACGGTCGACGACGGCCACGGCGGAACGTCAGCCAGCGCCACGGCCACGATCACGATTACGTCCGCTACTTCCGCGAAACAGAATCCGGTCGCCGTCAACGACTCTTTCAGCACGACCGAGGGGACGCCGCTGACGACCGGCAACTTGTTGACCAACGACACCGATCCGAACACGGGAGCCACCCTGTCGGTCGCGACCGTAACCAGTTCCAATGGAACAGCGGTCCCCTTAGGAACGGCGTCGACATTGCCCTCGGGCGCCTTGCTCACCGTCAACGCAAATGGGACCTTCACTTACAATCCCAACGGCGCTTTCGACTCCGTGGACGCGGGAGTCCCGGCGACCGACACCTTCACCTATACGGTCAGCGATAGTGCGGGCGGAACGTCGGCCAGCGCTGGAACCGTGACGATGACCATCACGGCGGCCCTGCCGGTGGCCGTCAATGACAGCTTCACCACCGACGCGCAAACGGAGCTGACGAGCGGGAACCTGCTGACCAACGACACCGACACGAACCCCGGGGCCACGCTTTCTGTGGCACAAGTCCTGAATGGCAGCGGCACCGCGCTCACTTTGGGCACGGCAGCCACTTTGCCGTCGGGCGCTCGGCTGACGGTCAATGCGGACGGCACCTTCGACTACGATCCCAACGGCGCCTTCGCCTCGCTCGCTGCCGGGCAGACGGCGACCGATGGCTTTACCTATTCCGTAACCGACACTCGTAACGCAACGTCGGCGAATTTCGCCACGGTGACGATCACCATCACGGGCGATCAAAATCCGGTCGCCGTCAACGACAACTTCAGCACCGACTCCCAGACGTCGCTGACCTCGGGGAACTTGTTGACCAACGACGTCGACCCGAACGCAGGCGCCACGCTCTCCGTCGCGACGGTGCACGATGCCGACGCGAAGTCCATCACGTTGGGTCAAGCGACCCTCTTGCCCTCGGGCGCTTTGCTGACCGTCAATGCGAACGGCACCTTCGACTACGACCCCAATGGCGCATTTCAGTCGCTGGGGCCGACAGCCACGGCGACGGACACCTTCACCTACACGGTGGGCGACAGCCTTGGCAAGACATCGCTCGACGCCGCGACCGTGACCATCACGATCACTGCCGCGAAACCGGTCGCGGTCAACGACAGCTTCAGCACCGACGAGCTGACTCCGCTGACGACTGGGAACTTGCTGACCGGCGACACGGATCCGAACACCGGGGCCACGCTCTCCGTGGCGTCGGTCCACGATTCCAAAGGCAACGCGGTTGCCCTGGGAACGGCGACCCTCTTGCCGTCGGGCGCCTTGTTGACCGTCAACTCGAACGGCACGTTCACTTACAACCCCAATGGCGCATTCCAAAACCTGGCACCGACCGCGTCGACGACGGATACCTTCACCTACACCGTAGGCGATAGCCTCGGCAATATTTCCACGAACGCCGGCACGGTGACCATCACGATCACCTCCGCGAAGCCGGTGGCAGTCAGTGACAATTTCAGCACCGACGCGCACACGTCGCTGACAACCGGGAACTTATTGACCAACGACACCGACGCCAATTCCGGGGTCACGCTCTCCGTGGCCACCGTGCAGGATTCCAGCGGCAAGTCGGTTCCTCTGGGAACGGCGACGGTGCTTCCGTCGGGAGCCTTGCTCACGGTCAACGCGAACGGCACGTTTACTTACAACCCCAACAGCGCGTTCAATTCCCTGACTGCCGGAGAGACGGCGACCGATACGTTCGCCTACACGGTCATCGACAGCCTCGGCAACACATCGGTGAGCGCCGGCACCGTCACCATCAGCGTCACGCCGACAAGGCCGGTTGCAGTGAATGACGCCTTCAGCACGACGGCGGATACGCCGCTCACGGTCGGCAACGTGCTCACCAACGACACCGACGCGGCCCCGGGTGCAACGCTCTCCGTGGCGTCCGCCCAGGACTCGAACGGTAATGCGATTCCGCTGGGGACATCCACTCAATTGCCGTCCGGTGCGCTCCTCACGATCAATGCGAACGGCACGTTTGATTACAATCCCAACGGAGCCTTCAATTCGCTGGCGCTCGGAGTCACAGCGACCGACACGTTCACCTACACCGTGAGCGACAACTTCGGCGAGACTTCGGTGAACGCCGCCACCGTGACGTTCACGATTACCGGCGTCGTCGTGCCCTAAAGTCATTGCAACAGCAATCCGGCGAGCGCGGCTCTGATTGCGAAGCGCTCGACTCCGTGAAGATTTTTTGTCGGAATCGGTTGGTTGGCGTACGTGCGGTACTGACGATCGACGCGTAGGGCAAGCTGCCAGCTTGCCATTTCCAATTTACGGTCGACCGGGAAGGCAAGCTGGCAGCTTGCCCTACGTGCTCTGCCTGCCCTTTGAAGCCGCTTCGAGTCTTTTGCCTTGCTGATACAGCTCCTCCATCTCGATCAGCGTGGCGTCGGCCAGCGTGCGGTTCTGGGAGGCGAGTTGCTCTTCGATGTAGCGGAATCGCCGCTCGAACTTCGCGTTGCTGCGGCGGAGCGCCTCTTCGGGGTTGATCTTCCAGCGGCGGGCGATGTTGGCGATTACAAATAAAATGTCGCCCAACTCGTCCTCGACACGGGCATGTCTCGCCGGATCATCGATTGCTAGGTCGGGGATTATTTCTGCCTCGACCTTCGCGGCCACCTGGGGAATTGCTCCGCCGACGAACAGCTCAGCGGCAAGTTCCGCCACTTCTTCGCGAAGCTTGTCGAAGAGCATGGCCCGGTCGGGGAAGTCGTAGCCGACGCGAGCCGCCTTCTTCGCCAACTTGACGGCACGCGCTAATTGCGGCAGGGCAGCGGGGATGCCGTCGAGGGTCGAGTCTCGCGTCTTTTCCTGATTCTTCGCCGCGTGCCAATGCTGCGCGACGTCGTCGACCGTGTTTGCAACGGCCGTGCCGAAGACGTGCGGGTGGCGGTGAATCATCTTTTCCGTAATGCGTTCGACGACTTCGACGAGATCAAACCGGCCTTCGTCCGCCCCGATCTGCGCGTCGAGCACGACTTGCAGGAGCAAGTCGCCCAGCTCTTCGACGATTGCACCGTCGTCGCCAGCATCGATCGCCTCCAGCAGCTCGTAGGTCTCCTCCAACGTGTAGGGCTTGATCGTCTCGAGCGTTTGCACGCGGTCCCAAGGGCATCCGTCGGGCGATCGCAGCCGGGCAACGACTTCGCAAAATTTCTTGAAGACCGGGCCCATTCGGGCGGGGTCGGGCGGCCGCCCGGGGGTCGGGACGGATTCCGCGGAATGGCCATTTTCGACGGGATCGCTCATCGCCGCGAGTATATGCCTCGGTCAAATCGCCGGTCAAAGGGCCGGCTTTGTTCCGCCGCTGCGGCCGTTGTAGGATGTCATCGACCGCTAATGATTCGCTTCCTTTTCGGAGGGTGTTATGAACCACAGGACTTGGTTGGCTGCCGGGGCGCTGATTCTCTGCTCGTGCGTACTGGGAGTGAGCGCTGAAAAAGAGGATCGCAAGGCGCTCGAAAAGGAGTTCGCCCACGCGTTTAGCGGAGCGACACTCGTCGGTCGGTTCACAATTGACGGCCGGAGCGATGCCGGCAAGCCGAACACAGACCGCTACGAGATCGAAAATGCAGAAAAGATCGAAGGCCACCGCTGGATCATCACGGCCCGAATCAAGTACGGCAAACACGACGTGAAGGTGCCGGTCCCGCTCGAGGTTTTTTGGGCCGGCGACACGCCCGTCATCACGCTGACGCACGTGACCGTTCCCGGCATGGGCACGTTTACTTCGCGAGTCATGGTCTACGGGGATCGCTATGCGGGCACGTGGCAGCACGACAAATTCGGTGGCCACATGTGGGGACACATCGAGCACGCCGAAGCGAAGAAGTGAGTGGAAACATTTGGCCCCGGCAATCGAGGGGCGATCGTTTCTTCGTGCTAAAGCTTTCCGACTCTCTCGGCATCTGTCACGTGTAAGCTTTACACGCTTTCTGAAAAATCTCCAAAATCGGCTTGACGCTTTCCGCGGAATAATGAGAATGCGCCTCTCTTGAACGCGACGCTCAACGTCGTGCTTCAAAAAGCAACTCCACAACGATTCCGTTGTTCTTCCTCCTCACATAACGTTTCCGAAAGCCCGGCCGAAGACTGCTTCGTGCCTCGCAACGACGCGCCCGTCTCCACTTGGAAACGGTCGATCGTGCGTGCACTTCAGCACCTTCGACGGGGAGACCCTCCGCATGTCTCAGCGGTCCGTCCTCCGCGTCCCCGTGAGTCTTCGCACGCTCTTGCCGGCGGCAAGCTTCGTCGGCTGTGCGGACATTCGCGTCACGGATGCGGTCGAATGCAGCCAAAAGTGCACGCCGCAAACGCTGTTTGCCGCCATCCCCGGCACGCACGTCGACGGGGCCGCCTTCGTGGACGACGCGATTCAGCACGGAGCCAACAGCCTGCTCGTTCAACGTCCCTTGCCGAAGGCTCCCGTGCCCCAGTGCGTCGTCCCCAACGTGCGACGCGCGTATGCCGAACTCTGCTCGGCATTGGCGGGCCATCCGTCGCGGCACCTGAACTTGATCGGCGTGACCGGGACCAATGGCAAAACAACCGTCACTTGGCTGATCCGTTCGATCTTCGAGACGTCGGGTCGCCGGGCCGGCCTGCTCGGCACTATCGAGTATCACAACGGCGTCGATTCGGCTCCGTCCGAGATGACGACTCCCGATTCAAAGGTGCTGACCAATTGGTTGACTGCGATGGTCGCCAACGGAACGACGCATGCCGCCCTCGAGGTGTCCAGCCACGCTCTCGACCAGGAACGGATCGCCGGCACGCAGTTCGACGCGGCGATCGTCACGAATATTACGCAGGACCACTTCGACTATCACCACGACGCAAACCATTACCGCGAATCGAAAGCGAAATTGCTCGAACACCTCAAGCCGCACGGACTTGTCGTGCTCAACGCCGACGATCCCGAAAGTGCGGCGTTGGCGGAGCGACTCGGTCCCGACGCTCGATGGGTCACGTTCGGGCTGGAGCGGGCCGCACACATTTGGGCCACGGTCCTCGAGGAATCGCTTCACGGTACGCGGTTTCGGCTGCATCGTGGAGCCGAATCAATGGAAATCACCACGTCGCTGGTCGGTCGGCACAATGTCTCCAACTGCCTGGCCGCCGCCGCCGCGATGGAGCGGTTCGACATCTCGCTCGAAGAAGTTAAGGCCGGAATCGAAGCGTTGCGCTTTGTTCCCGGCCGGCTCGAGCGGGTCGAATGCGGACAACCCTTCGACGTCTTTATCGATTATGCCCACACGGAAGACGCCCTGCGGCGGTGCGTCCGTTCGCTCAAGCGGCTGGGACGCGGCCGGGTAATCTGCACGGTGGGAGCCGGCGGCGATCGCGATCGCAGCAAGCGTCCCCTGATCGGCCGCGCAGCCAGCGACGCCGACGTGGCGATCATCACCAGCGACAATCCACGGTCAGAAGATCCCGAACAAATCATTCGTGAAATCGTTTCCGGCTGCGATCCGATGGAACATCCGCCGGTCATTGAACCTGACCGCGGCGAGGCCATCCGTCGGGCGATCGAGAGCGCGGAGGCCGGAGACTGCGTCCTCGTCGCCGGTAAAGGGCACGAACGCGAACAAATCATCGGCAGCAAGAGAATTCCCTTCGTTGATCGCGACGTTGTGCGAGCGATCCTCAACCGCCGTCGGCAAATCGCCGAGGCGGCGCACTGCGGCGCGTGAACGAAGCCCCTTCCAACGGACACCAAGAATCGATCGATGTTGCCGAACACCGTTGAAATCACTTCTGTTCTCCTCGTTCTGCTGGCCTTGGGGCCGGCCGGACTCCCCGTCATGGAACGCGTGACCTTGAACGAACTGCTCGCGGCGACCGGCGGCCAACCGTCCGGCTGCGAGGCAGGCACCGTTGCGTTCAGCCGCGTTGCGATCGATTCGCGGACCGTTGAGCGAGGCGACCTTTTCTGGGCGCTAAGAGGCGAGCGCCACGATGGACACAACTTCATTGCCGAGGCGGCCCGACGTGGCGCCGTCGGCTGCGTTGCCGAATCCGCATCTTCTATTCCTCGCGGCCTTCCGGCCGCCGTTGTCGCCGACACGATCCAGGGGCTGAAGGATTTTGCCCACTGGTATCGCCAGCGCAGGGACGCGCTGGTCGTCGGTGTCACGGGAAGCGTCGGCAAGACGACGACGAGAGAAATGATCTTCTCGGTTCTGAACACCCGCTTCGACGGCTGCCGCAGCCAGAAGAACTACAACAATCACATCGGCCTTCCGCTTTCGGTTCTCGACATGCATGATCGGCACGAGTTCGCCGTCCTCGAAATGGGCGCCTCGCGTGTCGGAGAGATTCGCGAGCTGGCCGCGGTCGCGGCTCCAGAGATCGGAGTCGTCACCGGAGTCGGCGTCGCCCACTTGGAAGGTTTTGGGAGCCTCGAACAAATCGTTCACGCGAAAGGCGAACTCCTGGAAGCGTTGCCCGCAGCCGGCTTTGCCGTCTTGGATGGCGACGATCCCAATTGCCAAAGCCTCGCTCGCCGGGCACGTTGCCGCACATTGACCGTCGGTCGACAGGCCGACAACACGCTTCGCGCCACGGGCGTCGAATCGGTCGGTCCGGAATTGCGGTTCCAGGTCGATGGTGGGTCCTTCACGGTTCGAGCCGCCGGACGGCACCACCTGACGGGGGCTCTCGCCTCCGTCGCGGTCGGCCGCGAATTGGGGCTGACGACTCGCCAAATTGCCGAAGGACTTTCGCAGTTCACACCGGTCAACGGGCGGTGCCAGGTTCGCGAACTGGGAGCCGGCACGCTGATAGACGACACGTACAACGCCAATCCCACTTCGATGGAAGCCGCCTGCCGGCTGCTCGGCGAGTGGAAATCGACCGGAAAACGAATCCTGGTCCTGGGAGACATGGCCGAACTGGGCGATCAATCGGCGGACTGGCATCGAGCCGTCGGTCGCACTGCCGCCCAAATGCAAATCGATCATCTGGCCGTGGTTGGCCGCTATGCCGCGGATGTCACCGCCGGGGCGCTCGAACAGGGAATGAATTCAAACCAGGTCGCGGAATGCGACAGTCTCGACGTCCTGCTGACTGTGCTCGATTGTTGGAGCGAAGCGGGAAACGTCGTGTTGGTCAAAGGTTCGCGGTTTATGCAGATGGAGCGGGTGAGCGAGTGGCTCATCCGAAACGCAGAATTTAACAAGGAAACAATTGGCCCGGGTGAACGCACACGGGCCTGCGTATAGTTTTTGAGGATTCTGTTGTGTACGTCAGGGTTTGCGGGGATCCGACGTACCGTTCGACTTCGGTTGGGCGGAAGCATACAGACAATTGGATCAAGTGGTTTCTGGGTCAATCACTCCAATCGTCCGCTTCATAACAGAATCCACAGACCGGGTGCCGAGGGCGTACCTCGGCACCCGGGGATACAACTGCGGTCGATCGTGACCGCGATGGAATGCGATCCTCGGGAGTGCGACGGAATGTCTGTAGTGCATGACGTCCAACCCGATTGGCCGCATTCAGAGGCCCGGTTCGATGCTTGTCTGGTTGATCAACTGGTTCGGCCCGATGCTGCGGGAGATCGAGCTGCATCTGTCGGGCGATTCGCACGTCTTTCTGACGGCGCGAACGGCGCTCGCCAGCGTGGCGGCCTTTGTCATGGCCCTCTCGCTGGGACCGGTTGCCATCCGCTGGCTCAAGGGCCGGTTTCGCGAGCGGATCGACAGTGCTTCGACCCGGTTGAACGAGATTCAAGCGGTCAAACAATCGACGCCCACAATGGGCGGAATTTTCATCGTCGCCGCAATTGTGATCGCCACGCTGATCTGCGGCGATCTGGGCAATCGGTATGTGCAACTGGCTCTGGTGACGGCGATCAGTTTCGGCTCGCTGGGAGCCGTCGACGACTGGATCAAACTCAGCACGCATCGCAATGGCCTGAGCGTGCGGCAAAAGTTGGCAACACAATTACTTCTGGCAGCCGCAATCGGCACGGTCTTGTACTGGGAGCGGCGGACGGTCCCGGATGGACTCGAACTGCATTGGCCGCTGGCCAGTCACGGAATCTGGCTGGGCGGAGCATTTTTGGTCTGGAGCACGCTGGTGCTCGTGGGGACATCAAATGCAGTCAATTTGACCGACGGTCTCGACGGACTCGCGGGTGGCTGCACGGTCTTCGCGGGCTCGGCGTTCGTCGCCCTGACTTATTTGGCCGGACACCGGACAATGGCCGAATACTTGGGAATTCCCTTCATCCACGGCTGCGGGGAATTGAGCGTCGTGATCGGTGCGATGGTCGGGGCGATGCTCG
>CAYWOV010000080.1:0-8610 GCA_964459965.1 uncultured Planctomycetaceae bacterium
AATCGGCGACATCTCAAGTTCGAGACGTCGCCGTTTAGATTCAGTCTAGTCGAATGAGGCCGATTGCAAGAGGGCCCGAGAGCCGGTCCTACTTCTTGCTATCGTCAGCCTTCACTTTCTCGAAGCCCTTCTTGAAGGCGTCGTCACTGAAGACGAGATCAACCTTTTCGCCCTTCTTGGCTTCCTTAACTTTGCCTTTGCAGTCATTGCAGCAGAATTCCACGTTCACGCCAGCAACTTTGATGTGGGCCTTTGGATTCACTGCCTCGCCAGACAGCGGGCACTTGACTTGCTTGTATTGGCCGGTCGTGACCAACTGAACATTCGCCTTGGTTGCGTATTTGGCGGTGTCGGCCGCGAATTTCTTGGGGCAGTTATCGCAGCAAAAATAAACCTTGCCGTCTTTGTAAGCGACGGAATGATCCTTGGTTGCCGGCCCGCCCGAAACGGGGCACTTCAACGCGACGGGTTTATCGGCCGCGCTTGCTCCAACGGAAATACACAAAGCCGTTGCAACCACTGCGCTCAAAATCAACATCTTCCGCATGATCTGGACCCTTTCGACGCGACTGGGGAAGTCAGGTTGGGCAAACTGTTTGGCACTCGCTGCACCCATACGATGTCGTTGATCTGTTGAAATGTCAACTCAGCCTGTGCAGCCGAGATTCGGGGCGGCTTGCGTTCGCGGTCCTTTTTGAGGCATCTTCATAGAGCCAAACCTCTCCTGTTCAAATCGGGTGCCGGAGTTCTCGCATGGTCCGCTCGCAATTGATCGATCTTATTTTGCCGATGAGCCGTGCCCTTGCGATCGTCGTTTGCTCTTTCGCGCCGATTCACGGCCTTGCCGCCGACTTAAATGACGACGCTGGATCGCTCGCGCACCAGATTCTCGATGACAGCCGTCCGGAGAATGAGCGAAAAAAGATCATTATCGAGCACCCGAACCTGTCGCTCGAATTGCTGAAGGCTCTCGTGGCCGATATGCCAGCTCACGATGCGAAGGAAGAATATCGCCGCATTCCTTGGATTTGGCGGGTCACCGTCGCGGCGGCAAAACGAAATAACCTTCGGGAAATGGAGCCGATTGTCAACTTCACTCTACCGCAAGCCGGCAGGCCGCTCCGCGATTGGCAGGCCGTCGTGATGGGCGGCGGAATCATTAACGGCATCGGGCTGGTTGGCGCGTGGCCGAACGAGCAAATCGCACACATGGTCGCCGACGATCCAGCCCTGCGCTCCCGATGGCAGCAAACGCTCGCGCTCGCCGGCGACATGGCCGACAATCCAAACGTCTTCAATGGGACCCGGTACGACGCTCTGCGGATCATCGGCCTGGATACGTGGGACCGGCGCGGGGCACAACTTTGCCGCTATCTCAAAAAGGGCCCGGGGATCGACGACGAACTCGTCCAAGGCGCGATCGGCGGATTGGGCACGATGCGTTCGCCGTATGTCGCCGGGGCGATCCTGACGGAATTTGGCCATTTCAACGCGGAAAATCGCGGCTTTGCACTCGACGCGCTGCTCAAAGACCGACAGCGGATGTCGGCCCTGTTGGACGCGATCGAGGCCGGAACAGTCAAACCGGCCGATTTGGGTCCTTCTCGAATCGAAAAGTTAACGCAGTCGGCAGACCGGACGTGTGCCGCTCGCGCCCGGCGGCTGCTTGGCACGTCCGGAAGGTAATGGCAATGACCGAGGAAAGCAAAGTGCGTATAACTGCCAATGTCGCGGCCAAATGTCCCTGGCGGGCTGTTTGACCGGCTGTTTTCGTGTGTTAAAATCTTGGAGTTCAGCCGCACTTCGGTGGAACTCGACTTGACGATCCCGTCCGATCTGAAATGTGCTCCACCGATTCGCCGCGCCAGGAAGCGTATGACATACATTCGGCGATTTCGGATGGAAATCGACGTGCGAGCGACGCGGCTGGCCGAACCGCAGCTCCCGGACGGATTCCGCTGGCTCGCCTGGCACCAAGCGCTCTTGACCCGGCACGCGGCCGCGAAATTTCACAGCTTCCGCGACGAGATCGACTCCCGCGTCTTTCCGTGCCTGGGCGACTTCTCCGGTTGCAAACGGTTGATGCAGGAAATCGTCCGCCAGGACACGTTCCTTGCGGATGCAACCTGGCTGATCACGAACGACTCGGCCGGCTGGAATGACCAGGCGGACTGCGCCACAATTCAAGGACTTGCCCATTCGGGATATCTGGGCGCGGTGCAAAACGTCGGCGTTTTGCCACAATACCGCGGCCTGGGTTTGGGTCGTGCCCTTGTCGTCAAGTCGCTGCTCGGTTTTCGAAGCGCGGGACTTCATCGCGTGTATCTCGAAGTCACGGGCGAGAATGTGCCCGCCGTCGAGCTCTACCGTTCGATCGGCTTCGAGCTCGTGCGCACGATGTACAAGGCGATTGAACCCGAAACCGTGCAGAACTTCTAGCTGCTCCGCTTGTGAGCGGCCTCGGCCATCGACCGGGCAAACTTGGCGATTTCGCCGAGAACCTGCGAGCGCGGGGCCGGAGAAGGCCCGCTGAGCCGCTCGATGAGACGGACGAGCGCCGACCCGACGATCGCGCCGTCGGCGATTCCTCGTAGCGAGTCGATCTGTTCCGGCCTGCCGATTCCGAAGCCGACGGCGAGCGGTAGTTTGGTCCGCTTTTTCAGATCGGCGAGCTGTTGCTGGAGTTCGTCGGGAAGAGCCTCGCGGACTCCGGTCGTGCCGCTGACCGAGAGGCAATAAACGAATCCGCTGCTCGATTTCAGGATGCGATCCACTCGCTGCGGAGTTGTCGTGGGCGCGACCAGCGACACCAGGTCGATTCCCCGAGATCGCGCCAAGTCCGACAGAGCGCCCGCCTGGTCCCCAGGGAGATCCGGGACGATAAGGCCGCTGAAGCCGGCCTCCGCGGCTGATTGGACAAATCGCTCCGGACCGGCGCGAAAAACGATCGCATAAGCAACCATCGCCAAGAGTGGCGGAATGGATTCCCCTGAGAGTGTCTTGATGGCGCTGAAAATGTCCGGCAAGCGAAGGCCTTTTCCTAGGGCACGCGTGTAGGCAGCCTGGATTACCGGACCGTCGGCAATTGGGTCGCTGTATGGAAAGCCAATCTCGATCAGATCGACGCCGCAATCTCGCAGCAAGCGGATCAGTTCCACAGTCGTCGAGAGGTCCGGGTCGCCTGCCGTCACAAAGGGCATGAAGGCCATCTGCCCGCGAGAATGCAGGGATTCGAATACGGCGGCGATGCGCGAGGGAACGGTCAAGTCACAGATTCCTGCTGCGGTTCACAAGGTGAAAAGCCCCCCGCAAAATCACGGCTGGCGGGGTCTTCAATTTTCCTTCCCCAGCAGCCGGGCGACCTCGTACACGTCTTTGTCACCCCGACCGGACAAGCAGATCACGATGATTTCTTCGTCGCTGCGTTGGGCTGCGGTTTTGAGAACGTGTGCGATGGCGTGGGAACTCTCGAGCGCGGGAAGGATGCCTTCGAGTTGTGCCAGGGTGGAAAACGCGTCGAGCGCTTCTTGGTCGTTCACGTTCACATAGCCGACGCGGCCCGTATCTTTCCAATAGCTGTGTTCCGGTCCCACGCCGGGATAATCGAGGCCGGCGGAAATCGAATGCACGTCGAGCGTTTGGCCGTCGGCGTCTTGCAGCACATAGCTGTAGGTGCCGTGAAGAACGCCCTTGGCTCCGTACGAGAGTGTGCTCGCATGTTGGCCCGGCGCCGACCCGCGACCGCCAGCCTCAACGCCGGTGAGCGTGACCGAATGATCATCAATAAACGGATAAAACATACCGGCGGAATTCGATCCGCCGCCGACACAGGCCACCACTTCGTCCGGCAGCCGCCCGATTTGTTCGAGACACTGAGCCCGCGTCTCCCGCCCGATGACTGATTGAAAATCCCGGACGATCATCGGAAACGGGTGCGGTCCGACGACAGAACCCAAGATGTAGTGCGTGTCAGCCACAGACGCCATCCAATCCCGCATGGCCTCGTTAATGGCGTCACGCAGCGTCCGCGAACCAGTTGTCACGGGACGCACTTCCGCACCGAGCATCCGCATATTGAAGACGTTGAGCCGCTGCCGGCGAATGTCCTCTTCGCCCATGTAGACGACGCAATCGAGGCCGAACCTCGCACAAGCCGTCGCAGTGGCAACCCCGTGTTGTCCGGCGCCCGTTTCGGCAATGACTCTTTTTTTGCCCATCCGCAAGGTCAGAAGCCCTTGGCCGATGGTGTTGTTGATCTTGTGAGCGCCGGTATGGTTCAGATCTTCTCGCTTGAGGTAAATCCGGGCGCCGCCGCATTTCTGAGTCAGCCGCTCGGCAAAGTGCAAGGGGCTTGGCCGGCCGACAAACGACTTCAGCAACTTCCCGAATTCGGCTTGAAAAGCAGGATCGTTGCGGGCCTCTTCGTATTGTTGGGTCAGCTCCTCGAGCGCATGCATCAAGGTCTCGGGGACAAAGCGGCGACCGAATTCGCCGAAGCGACCCTCCGAATCGGGAACCTGCGTCGACGCGCGAGGCGGTGCATTTGAAGCAGAAGCATGGGGCATGCGTAACGATCCAGCCGATGAATCAGGGTAAAAGCGTGAGCGCCGATTCTATGGCGATGGAATGCGTCCCGCCAAGGCACCCGGACGGCGCGACGCGGGGCGTTCTAATGGAAGCAGGCTTCAAAAAGAAACGGGAAGCACCCTTTAAGGGCCTTCCCGTAATTTATCGAATTAACGGCAATCACACGGCAGGCGGAACATTATGAGTTATTGATGACGGCGAATGACGCCCGCCCGCCGAGTGATTGCGAAGGTGAAGTCTGCTGTAAAAAGCTCCGTGCCTACCGCTAACTTAGCCAGCCGATTACCGATCGTCTGTATGAGATCTCACAGCTATGGCGTTTTTTAGAAAAAGATTGCAAAAGGACTTATGTCACGTATGCACATATTCTTTCATCTAACTTGATCCCAATTTGTCGCTGTGGCTCCCCCTGTTCGCAACCGGCGTACGGTGCCTGCGACAGTCGAAATGGTCTCATCGATCTCTGCCGCTGTGGTGTTTCTACCGAGTCCGAAACGGAGACTGGAGCGAGTGAGGTTTTCGTTCCGTCCCATTGCCCTAAGGACTTGGCTCGGTTCGGGATCAGCCGACGTACAAGCAGAGCCGGAGCTTACGGCGATTCCCGACAGACCCGTCATCAATGCCTCTCCGTCGACGCCCTCAAAGCTGAAGTTCAAATTCCCGGCCAACCGTTCCGACGGATGTCCATTCAACACGAGCCCTGCCATTTCGCGTTGCAGGCCGGCCCACAGCCGTTCGCGCAACTCAATGAGCCGTCGCGATTCTTCGGGCAGCTCCTGAGCGGCGATCCGGCACGCTTCGCCGAAGCCGACAATCAAGGGCACGGGTAGAGTTCCGCTCCGCAGGCGCTGTTCGTGTCCCCCGCCATGCACCAAGGGTTCGATGTCAATTCGATGCCCGTCACGGCGAACGAAGAGAATTCCCACGCCCTTGGGCCCGTAAAGCTTGTGCGCGGTCGCGCTCAACAAGTCGACGGAAAGGTCGGAGAGGTCGATCGGCAGTTTGCCGACGGCTTGAACGGCGTCCGTATGGAACAGCACGCCGCGCGCACGACAGATCGCGCCGATCTCGCGAATGGCGTTCAGCGACCCCACCTCATTGTTTGCCCAAATCACGGAAACGATTACGGTGTTCGGTTGAATGGCCTTGGCAACGTCGTCAGGACCAACGCGCCCGAACGAATCGACGTTGAGAACCGTTACTTCGGTTCCTAGACGTGCCAGACGAAGCAACGGATCCAGGACGGAACGATGTTCGGCCGCCGTCGTAATCGCGTGGCTTTTTGGTGGCGCTGCCTGGAGCACGCCTTTGAGCGCCAAGTTGTTAGCCTCCGTCGCGCCGCTTGTGAAAATCAAGCTTCGCGGATCAGCATGCACCAGGTTCGCGATTTCCTGGCGGGCCCTTTCCACAGCCTCGGCGGCTTCCCAACCAAACGCATGATTCACGCTAGCCGCGTTGCCAAATTTGTCCCCAAAATAGGGGAGCATGGCGTCCAAGACACGCGGATCGACCGGCGTCGTGGCGTGGTGATCGAGATAGATGGGACGGCCTGCCTGCGGCATGGCCTGATTTTAGCTTCTTCGGCCGCGCAGCGGATCATGCGGCGGCTGAATGCGTCCCAGATTGGTACTGTCGCGCGGTCATCAGGTGAATGGCCGCAGTCAGGCCGTGAAGCGCCTTGTCGATCTGTTGCGTCTCGTGGATGGCGCGCAGATTCTCGGCCAGCGTTTCCTGGAGCTCGACGAGTTTGCCCTCGCCGCGGGCGATTTGATCGAGCGTTTTCATGAATGGGACAAAGTCGTCGCGGAGAGAGACGGCCCGCTCGACAAGCGATTGAACTTCTGCGAATTGTGCCTCTTGACGCGACTCGGCCAGAGCGAGCGACTGACGCAGTTGCTCTTCGCGGTTCGCGTCGTACGCGTGATGACGTTCCTCGATGACTTCGAGGGCATGTTGCCAATTCTGAACTTCCGTCCCTTGCCGCTGGTCGAACCGCTCGAAAACGGAGTCGAGAGCCGCGACCCAAACTTCGATCTGTCGCCCCAAGGTCGAGTTGATCGCCGCGAGCGCCTCCTCGTTTGCGGATTGAACGGCTGTCAGGAAGGGCGTGATGCTCGGATCCTTGAACTCGAATCGCTTGAGCAACTCGCGTTCGACGAGTCGATCGATCGAGCGCGTGATGCTCCGCTCGATCCGCTGACAGAGAAAGAGCGAAAACATCATGGTCATGGCAGCGACGAGTGCCACCGACGTGGTGTTAAACGCGGTCCCCATTTCGCCCACAACGGTCGGCAGCTTTTCGGTCATCTCATCGAACGAGATGCCGCTCAGAGCCGTACCGAAATGGATGACCGTACCGAGAAACCCGAGCACCGGTGTGATGCCGATGACGAACCGGATCAAGATGTAGGCTGAATGGACTGTGTCTTCGTCTTGTTCGGCAAGATAGCGGAGGTGCTCCCGATAGTCCTTGGCCGAGCACTTCTCGGACAAATGATCAAGCGATTGCACGAGCCGCTTGCCGACGCGCGACTCCAAGAGCCAGTGCGGTTTCTCGCGGATTTCTTGCAGCAATTTGTGCGCGTTGGCCATCGGTTCGCGGCCTTGGCGAGGCGGAAGCCATTCTTGCCTCAGCGCGACAATCTCGCGTGGAAAGGCGAACAGCTTGAGCACGATATCGACGATGCCCCAGACAAAAAGCCACACGATGACGTACTCGACGACATGCTCGGTCGTGTAGTGTTGCAGAATCGACCCGCGCATCGACGGCAGGTACATCACGACGTAGAACGCCGCGGTCAGGACGATGGCGAGGATGAACGACGCATCGAGGGCGCGGACTTGACCCGATTTGCGGTTCTGAGACATCGACGCCTCGTTAAAATTGGGTGAGATAGGAGCTTGGAGCTGTTCGCGGGGAGCGGATTAAACCGACATCCCAACCGAGTGTCAATCGGAGATCAATGTTGAAGATCATCGCGGAAAGTCGCCGCTAAAAAACTACTGTCCCGAGGAAAACGAACCCGAGGGAGAGCCGGTTATTGGAAAGCCTCGCGGTAGTGGTCGCGCCGCGACGGTAAAGTTCTCGTGATGGGCAAATTCTTGCAGCCGGCGATAAATCTTGAAGCTATCCGGATAGACCCAAAAGGTGATGGTCGTGTCGGCGTCGGCACCGCGGAGGAAACGCAAGAAGTCGGAACCGGGCTTCAGGGCCTCCTCCGCTCCTTCGCTGTCGAGATCAGGTTCCGGAACCAGTCGCCATTGGCTGAGTTCGACCGCCGTTGACGCGCCTTGTCGCAATTCGTCAATTGTCGAAAGGCGGCGGACGCGGACGATGTAATCCATCCTAAAACCGGCAACCGGGCCAACCTCTCCCTGCTGGACGCCTTCGCGATAGAGCCGGCTTCGCTGTTCGGCAATCGAGGGCCGCATGCGCTCCATGAGTTCCTGAATCGGCAAGTAGGCGACCCGGTTGTTGATCAATTGAAAATGGAGCTCTTTGCCTTGGATGAAGCGGCTCACCGGCGTCAGCTTATGCTGAAGCGTCTGGGCAGGCGGTTTTTGTGCCTCGGCCTTTTGCACGTCGACTTCCATTTGAAGCAGGCCGGTTTTGTCGTGCTCGAGCCGGCTTTCGGAATTCACGAGTTTCTGCTGTTCTTGATTGAGTTCGCTCAATTCCTCTTCGATGGCCCTTTTGACCTTGATGATCCGCCGCTCGACGTCTTTTTCATCGCTGGCCGTTGTGACAATCTGGGCGGCCGCCGTCTTATTCTCCGACTCTAGCGCCGCGAATTGGCTCTTGAGTTCCTCTGCTTGCCGCACGAGCTCGGGAGACTGAGGGATGATCAACGGCGATCGCGACGCGGGAATCACGGGTGGCGCGGGCTTCGTGGCAGCTGGCACGGGCGATTTGACAGTGGCAATCACGGCCGGTGCGGCATGCTTTCGTAAATAGTCGGCGATCTTCGCGGCCGCTACTGGCGCTGTCCCTGCCTTGATCCCGGCGACGACGATCAAAATGAT
>CAYWOV010000081.1:0-2757 GCA_964459965.1 uncultured Planctomycetaceae bacterium
CGATCGAATCCTTGGCGCGATCGGCGTTCGCGATGCGGTTCGCGAGGAAAGCCGCAGCGTGCTCATCCAACTTAAGGAGGCGGGCGTTCAATCGTTCGCGCTTCTGACTGGCGATCGCGCCGAACCGGCGCAATTCGTGGCGAACTCCCTGGGCCTGATCGACGAAGTCGAGGCGGGTCTGTTCCCCGCGGATAAAGCACGCTGGGTTGAATCGCGAATCAAGGAGGGGCGACGCGTCGCGATGGTGGGTGACGGCATCAACGACGCACCGGCCCTGGCGGTGAGCACGGTCGGACTGGCGCTGGGAGGCGTCGGCAGCGATCTGGCCGCCGAGGCGGGCGACATCGTGCTCATGGGCGATCCGCTGCGGCCGCTGCCGGGGCTCCTGCGTCTTTCGCACGCGTTGGTCCGCAATATCCGCGAGAGCATTTTCGTCTTTGCCTTCGGGGCCAACGCGGTGGGCATGCTGCTGTGTGGAGTGGGCATTCTGAGCCCGGTCGGCGGAGCCGTGTTTCACGAGTTCGCGTCGCTGGCCGTCATGCTCAATGCGATCCGCCTGTTGTGGTTCGAGCGGTGGAACGAGACGAATTTGGGGCGACGCTGGCACCGCTTCACGCTCGCGGCCGAGTGGCTCACCGAAGCCCTCTCGCCGACCCAGTGGGTCTTCCGCTTGCTGAATAACTGGTCGGTGGTCCTGGGTCTGGTCGTTCCCGCGGCGGTCATCGCCTGGCTCTTCACGGGCGTCGTGTTGATCCGCGAAAACGAGCGGGCCGTCGTGACCCGCTTCGGCCGGGCCGAGGTCGACCTGGCACCCGGACTTTACTGGCGCTACCCGGCCCCTTTCGAGCGCGTGTTTCGTGAACCGGTCGGCCGGTTGCGAACCGTGCAGATCGGCTTCCGTGCGGCGGAGAATCGGCCGTTAACGCAGTCGGACGTGTTTCTCCCCGTCGAATGGACGAGCGAACACAACGAAGCCGGCTTCGAGACGCGGCCCGAAGAATCGCTCGTGCTGACGGGGGACGAGGTGCTTGTCGAAATGACGGCCGAGGTGCAGTGGCGGATCGCCAACCTGCGGCAATTCCTCTTCGACTCGGCCCGGCCCGTCGACACGCTGCGCACGCTGACCGAAAGCGTCGTGCGGGAGACGGCGGCCCGCCAGCCGCTCGACGGCATGCTGACCGATCGCCGCCGGCAGATTGAAGAGGAATGCCTCGCGACTCTTCGCGGCAGGCTCAAGCAACAGACTCTCGGGATCGAGGTTGCCGAGCTGACGCTGCTTGACGTGCACCCGCCGCGGCAGGTTGTTTCCGCGTATCGCGACGTGGCCGACGCGCTCGAAGAGCGAGAACAGCGCGTGAACGAGGCCGAAGCGTATTACGCGACCAAGCTGCTTACGGCCGCCGGCGAGCCGGCTGTTCGCCTGTTGAACGCCGCGGCGCCGGCGACTCGCAAGCAATCGGATCAATCCACCACGGGGGCCGTGTCGAATTGGACGCTGACCGACGATCTGTGGGATCAACTGGGGCGAGAAACACCCGCGGGCAGAATGACCCTGTCCGGCGAGGCGGCCGGCATTTTGTTGACGGCGCGACAAGCCGCCACCAGCACGACGCAAACGGCCCGCGGCGAGGCCGCGCGGTTTAACGAACTTTTGAGCGCCTATCAGTCGCAACCCAGCCTGACCGGTTTGCATCTTTACTGGCAGGCCGTCGTCGAATCGCTTTCGGATCGGCCGCTGACGGTGGTCGACCCCAAAGCGGGTGGGCATGAGCGACTCTTTCTGGGCGGTCCTGACGACCTGCGGGGCGGCGGGCTAATTCGAGCAACTGAGTCGGAGAACGGCCGAGGTCCCGCACCGGAGCGACTCGCCCCCGATCAGGCGCCCGCGGATCGGGCCGTGCCCGAACGTGGTGAGGAACCCGAACAACAATTTTTGAAGTGAGATGCGAAAGCCCGTAATCCGATGACGGATGCAGAGAACAAAACCTTACCGAACGCTCGATGGCCCCGCCGCGTCGCGCAACTGGCGCTGGTCGCCGTGCTCGTCGCGCTGGCGGCGACGAGCGTGGTGTTCGTCGACGAGACCGAGTCGGTGATCGTCGAGCGGTTCGGCAACATCGTGCAGGTCTACGATCGCGATGCCGACCGTGGTGCGCATTTCAAGCTCCCCTGGCCCGTCGATCTGGCCCGCCGCTTCGATCGCCGCGTGCAGTTGTTCGATCCGCCGGGCCGCGAGATGTTCACGAGTGACAAGAAAAACGTCACGGTCGATGTCTACGTTTGCTGGCGGATCGCCGAGCCGGCGGCCGAGACGACACCCCTCCTGGATCGGCCGCTCGTCCGCTTCTATCGCGGATTAGGCAGCGTCGATCTGGCGGAGGCACGGCTCGACAGCCGCGTGCGCTCGATTCTGACGACGACCATCGGCCAGGTGGAGCTGAGCCGTCTCTTGGGCGTCAAGAATTCCGAGCAGGGACCGGTTAAGGATGCCGGGCCGCTCGAGAAACTTTCCGAAACGGTCCGCGGCGAGACGATGCGCCGCACGAGCGAAGCCGAATCGCTCCGCGAGCGGCTGGGAATTGAAATCGTCGACTTGCGAATCACGCGGCTCAACTTGCCGACGGGCAATCAGCAGGCCGTCTTCGAGCGGATGAAGAGCGAGCGGAAAAAGATCGCCGATCGCTATCGTTCGGCCGGCATGGCCGAAAATCAGATGATCCGCAGCCAGGCCGATCGCCAATACAACGAAATTCTCGC
>CAYWOV010000081.1:2857-8546 GCA_964459965.1 uncultured Planctomycetaceae bacterium
CCGAAAATCAGATGATCCGCAGCCAGGCCGATCGCCAATACAACGAAATTCTCGCGAAGACCAAGGCCGACGCCGAGCGGATTCGCGGCACGGCCGAGGCCGACGCGGTCCGCATCTTGAACGCGGCCCACGCGCAAGACCCCGAGTTCTACAAGGTGCTCGCCACGCTCGACGCGTATCGTACAATCCTCAACGAAAAAACAACGCTCGTGCTCTCAGCCTCCAGCAGCCTGCTGAAGATGCTCACCGAAGGCGTGCTGCCGCTGAAGGCTCCCGCGGAGCGCCCGAACGCGGCGTCGAACGGTCCCGGCGGAACAATCAAAGCCAAAGACGCCAGCCCTCCGCCGAAAGTTTCAAGCATCCAGGGAGGCCGTCGGTGAAGCGGTTCGGCCTGTTTCTGCTGGCAGCCTGTGCCGTGTATCTCGCCGCCGGGATTTACGTCGTGCGCGGAAACGAGAAGGCCGCCGTGCGCGTGTTCGGCCGGGCCGTGCGCACTCCCGAAGGAACGCTGCGACTCGAAACAGGCGGGTTGCACTACGCGCTGCCGTGGCCCTTTTCGCAAATCGCCCGCGTGAACCTCAACGAAATTCGCACGCTGTCGGTCGGCGTCAGCGAGACGGACACGATTGAGGGGGGCGGCTTTCTCCGCTCGTTCGAGACCGACAGTCAATCGCAGTTCCTCACCGGCGATCAGAATATTCTGCATCTGCAGATCAACACGCAGTATCACGTCTCCGAGCAGGCCGCCGGCGATTTTCTGTTTCGTGCCGTCGCGCCGGAAAAGGAACTCGAAGGCATCGTGGCCTCGGTCGCAACCGATCTCATCGCGCAAAGCGGCGTCGACTTCGTCCAACCACTGGGGCAGGTCGAGCTCAACGGCCTGCTTACCGCGGGCGTCCGCCGTTTGGTCGAGGCGCAGCGGCTCGGCCTCGAGATCGACGACGTGGCGATCAACGCCGTCTATCCGCCCATCCTGGTGAAGGCGTACTTTCTCGACGTGACGAACGCCCGCGCGGACCGGGTGAATTTCATTAACGCGGCCAACGCGTACGCCGAGCAGCAGCGAGCCGCGTCGACGTCCGCAGCCCGCCGCACGCTCGACGAGGCGGCCAGCTACCGGCAGCAAACGGTCGAGTCGGCACGCGGCCGGGCCGACAGCTTCACGCAGATGATCGGCCAGTTCCGCGAAGAGGAGCGATCGGGCGTGCAGTCCTACGTCGAGGCCCGTCGCATCGCGCTTGATCGGTATTACCTCGACACGATGCGGGACATTCTGAAAACGGTCTCATCGAAGGTGCTGCTCGACTCGAAGGAACCGGCCGACCTGACCATTTTCAGCCGGCCCGAACCGCAAAAAGCCGCGCCCGCCAAATAGTGCCGCTCTGCAATCGTGCCAGCAAATTCCGCCTAAAGCACCCACTTTGCGCTCGTTTCCGACGTGACCAATTTGGTCTCATGCCTGCCGAGGTCGACTGCCGAGTTTATCTCAAAGAGTGCCGATTATTCCGATTGTGCGGATTTTGCCGAACGCGCGGTCCGCGGCACGGGGGGAACCCATTCAGGCGAGGGGGGCGCGGATTGGTCGACTTGGCTGCCGAGATTCGCCGTGCAGCCCCGCGCGCCTCGGGCGCGCTGCTCGCCGCTGCGCTCTTGCTCTCCGGCTGCACGACGAGCCTCAGCCAGTGGTGGCATAACGGCTGGAAGGTCGGCCCCCAATATTGCCCGCCCGGCGCGACCTACGCCGACAAATGGGTCGACGCGGCCGACAAGCGTGTCAAAAGCGAGCCCGCCCAGGATTGCGCCTGGTGGACCGTCTTCAACGACTCAACGCTCAACATGCTGGTTGAGAAGGCCTACCAGCAGAATCTCGACTTGAAGGCGGCCGGCGCGCGGATTCTCGAGAGCCGCGCGCAGCGCAACATCGCCTTCGGCAATCTCTTCCCTCAGTCGCAGACCGCGCAGGCCGACTACGTGCATGGCCAGTTGAGCAAGAACCTGGGGCTGCCCCTTCCGAGCAACACGCTCAACGTGTGGGCCGACGGGTTCAACCTGTCGTGGGAACTCGATTTTTGGGGCCGCTATCGCCGTTCGGTCGAAGGGGCCGAGGCCGACCTGGATGCGTCGGTCGAAAGTTACGGCGACTCGCTCGTCATGCTGCTGTCGGAAGTGGCCACGAATTACGTCCAGATGCGCACCTACGAGCAGCGCTTGGCCTACGCGCGGCAGAACGTCATTGTGCAACAGCGGTCGCTCGGGCTGGCCGAAGTTCGCTTTCGCAACGGCCGCGGCACCGAACTCGACGTGCGGCAGGCCCGCTCGAGCGTGTCGCAGACCGAGTCGCTCATTCCGCCGCTCATCACGGGGCGGCGGCAAGCGGCCAATCAGTTGTGCACGCTGCTCGGCGTGCCGGTCGCCAACCTGGCCGACGAGCTGCAAAGTGCGCCGATTCCCAACGCGCCGGTCGACGTGGCCATCGGCATTCCGGCCGACCTCTTGCGGCGGCGTCCCGATATCCGGCGGGCCGAGCGGCAAGTTGCCGCGCAAAGTGCGCGGGTCGGCGTGGCCGAGGCTGATTTGTATCCGCGGTTTTCTCTCAATGGTTTCGTCGGCTTCGTGGCGGATGACTTCAAAGATCTATTCAACTCGAAGAGCTTCACGGGCGTCTTCTTCCCCACGATGCAGTGGAACGTGCTCAACTACGGCCGCATCCGCAACAACATCAAGGTCCAGGACAAACGCCTGGAGGCAGCCACTCTGCAATATCAACAGTCGGTGCTCAACGCGGGTCGCGAAGTCGAAGACGCGCTCACCGCGTTCCTGCAGGCGCAGCAGCAGGCGCTCTATTTGGAGCAGACCGTGGTCGACGCTCAGCGCTCGGTCGAGCTGGTCCAGATGCAGTTTGAGACCGGCGTGGTCGATTTCAATCGCGTCTACAACACGCAGACGACCTTGCTCAACGCGCAGGACCAATTGGCCACGACTCGCGGCAATATCGACCTGCAGTTGATTCAAGTCTACAAGGCGCTCGGCGGCGGTTGGGTCTGCTTCTTGGACGGCTGCGGCATGCCGCGCTTCGACAGCACGAGTGTGACCGCAGCGCCTGATGCCCCGGGTCCGCCCGCCGTGCCCGCTCCGGCTCCCCTCACGGTGCCGGCAGCTCCCAACCTGCCCGCGTCGGACGACAAACGGCCCGCCGACAGCAAGTGAGCGCCGCGCGTTTTACGTCAAGCGGTGCCGGAACGCCCACGACGAGGCCGAAAGCGACAGCGTCGCAATCAGTACCAGCGGCCAAAGATCGGGAATCAACACTTCGAATCCCGCCCCCTCGAGGTAGACGCGGCGGGCGATGTCGATCGCGTACCTGAGCGGATTGGCCAGCGTCAGCGTTTGGACGAAGGGCGGCATGCTGCTGATCGGCGTGGTGAGCCCCGACAACAGGGCAAACGGCATCATCACCACAAACGAATAGAGCATGGCCTGCTGCATGGTGGCGGCAATCGACGAAACCAAAAGTCCCAATCCCACGGCCGCCAGCATGAAGATCAAGAGCCCCGCGTAAAGCACGAAAAACGAACCCGCAAACGGAATGCGGAACCACAACTGGCCGACGAGCAGAATCACCGTCGCCTGCACCATGCCGACGATGATCGAGGGAAGCGCCTTGCCCGCCATGATCTCCGGCGGACGGAAGGGCGTCACCAGCAACTGGTCGAACGTGCCTTGTTCCCGCTCGCGAGCCACCGACATGGCGGTGATCAAGAGCGTCTCCAACAGCGTGAGCACGCCGATCAGGCTGGGGATCATCGTCCAACGCGTTTCGAGGTTCGGGTTGTACCACGTGCGACTGACGACGCTCACGGGCGGATCGGTTATGCCGTGCCTGGCCCGCCAGTCGGCGTTGAAGGCTTGAATCACCGTGTTCACGTACCCCGTGGCGGTCGCCGCCGTGTTTGAATTGCGGCCGTCGGCAATCACCTGCACGTTGGTGGGAGTCCCCATCGACAGTTGCCGCTCGAAATTCTGGCCGATCTGGATCACGAAGATGGCCCGCTGTTCGTTGATCACGGTTTTGACGTCGTCGGCCCGGTTCAAATTGGCCACGCGGCGAAAGATGCCCGAACCGTCGAAGCGAGCCAGCAGCTCGTGCGACGCGTCGCTGTGATCCTGATCGAGCACGGCGTAAGGTACGTCGTTGAGGTCGTAAGTTGCCACGTATCCGTAGATCAAGCACTGCAGGATGGGCGGAATGACGAGCGTCAGTCGGCTGCGGGGATCCTTGAGGACCGCCAACAGCTCCTTGCGAGTGAGGGCCAGAATTCGCGCCAGACTGTCGATCATGTCACCCTCAAGCCAGACTTTTACGGGTCGCCCGCCGCGACAACAGGGCCAGCCCGGTCGCCATGCCTGCCAAAACGGCCGCGTTCGGCAGCACGAGGCCCCAGATGTCGCCGGCCAGAAACAGCGTCTGCAGCAGGGCGACGTAGTAGCGGGCCGGCGTCACGTAAGTCACGAGCCGCACCAGGGCCGGCATGCTCCGCAGGTCGAAGATGAAACCGGAGAGCATCATCGCCGGCAGAAACGTGACCAACATCGTGAGCTGGCTCGCCACGAACTGGCTTTTCATCGACGCTGAGATGTACAGGCCAATCCCCAACGCGACCAGCAAGTACAGCGACGAAACTCCGGCGAGCAACAGGACCGAGCCGCGGAAGGGAACGTGAAACAAAAACTTCGCGCTCAACAGGCATAGCGCCAAGCCGATCATGCCCAGCACGAAATAGGGGATCGTCTTTCCCAGCAGGATCTCGTCGGTTTGCACGGGCGTGACGAAGAGGGCTTCAAAGGTGCCCCGTTCCCATTCGCGGGCAATCACCAAAGAGGTGAGCATGGCGCCGATCAGCGTCATCACGATCACGATCAAGCCGGGCACGAGGAACGCGCGGCTCTCGTTGGCCTCGTTGAACCAGAGCCGGTTCTCAATTCCGACGGGCCCGCTGACCACGTTTTTTCCCTCGACCGATCGATGGGCCGTCCACTGGCCGACCGCCGCCTCGCCGTACGTTTGCACGATCCGCGCCTGATTGGCGTCGTCCCCGCGGACCAGGATCTGCACCGCGGCATCGCCCACGCCCAGGCGGCGGCCGAAATTCGAGCGAATCCGCACGATCCCGTCGACCTTCCGCGCGTGCATCAGCTGCTGGGCCTGCACCATCGACGGCGTGAACAGCACTTGAAAATACGGGGACAAGCGGAACCCGGCCGCCAACTCCATCGACGTGGGCGAGGCATCTTCGAGCACAATCGCGATGGGGACATCCTTGATGTCCAACGACAGTCCATACCCGAACAACAAGATGAGGATCATCGGCAGGATCAATCCGATCGCCACGCTGCTAGGGTCGCGAACGACTTGCCGACTCTCCTTGCGAACGAGCGCACGGATCCGCCGCAGCTTATCGCGCAGCCGGTGATGACCGTGCGTGTCGGTCGGCGACATCGTCGTGCGCTCCAATGGGACAAGGGCCGGCTGATTCCGTGCGAATATCAGAAATCCGGTTTGGGTGCCACGTCCAAAACCAAATTTTGCACCCAACCGGCCCGCTAATTGCCTGTCTCTTTGCAAAGCGGCCGCAATATGGTGGGCCGGACTTCGGCGAGCTCCCTTCGGGTCTGAGCCTCAGGGTCGAAG
>CAYWOV010000082.1:0-2617 GCA_964459965.1 uncultured Planctomycetaceae bacterium
GGCCGAGCATGCGGTCCTCCGGGTACCGGTTCCAGAGTCGAGCACAAAGTCGCAAGGCTCGTGCGTTGTCATCGGTCGTGTAGCCGCTCTCGCGCCGTGGAAGACTGTAGATGGCATGTTGAATCAACCCCGTCGAATCCGTCATACGGTCCAGGTGATCCAGCACAATCGCATCGCAACCGGACATTAGAGACCCCCCTGCATCAGTGTCGCGGGCCGGCCCTTGCCGCTTGGGGTCGCGAATCCCATGCGGTGAACTCGTGGCGGTCTCTTGACGTTTGCAGAGACAACTTGGCTGAAGACCTCCAAGGACCGCTGCCCCACATTCGGCCAAAACATCGGCTTGGCGTATTCGTAGGCACGGCGCTGGGTTTCGGCTTGGTACGCCGGATCGCTCAGGAATCGCAGCGTCGCAGTGGCGAGGGAATCGCTTGCGTTAAAGGGCACGATGAGACCGCGTCCGTCAGCCAAGACCTCTTCGGCATAGAGATAGGGAGTGCTGACGATGGCCCGTCCCGCCGCCATCGCATACGCCAAAGTGCCGCTGGAAATCTGATCTTTGCCAGGGTAGGGGGTCACATAAACATCGCAGGCTTGCAAGTATTTCAGGAGTTCGTTCAGCTCAAGAAACTTGTTCACGAAGCGCACGTGCTCGCCGACACCGAGGGCGTTGGCTCTCGCGACCAGACTCTCGCGGTAAACTTCCCCCTCCCATCGCTTCACCTGCGGGTGGGTTGCGCCGACAACAAGATACAGGGCTTCCGGGCAGGCCCGCACGATTTGGGGCATGGCCTCAATCATGTATTCGAGCCCTTTCCCTCGGTTGATGAGTCCGAAGGTGCAAATCACCCGACGGCCCGCGAGGCCGAGCGGGTTCTTTTGCCCGTTCTCGTGTTCACGTGCGACCACCGGAACGCCATGCGGAATGACTCGCACATGGGGACCTGACACGCCGTAAACGCGATCGAGGAGCGCGGCGGCAACTTTCGTCATGACGACGATGCCTTGGCTGCGGGCTCCCAAGGTCTGAATGAGACGCCGCGGCAGCGGAGCCGGTTGCGTCATCAGCGTGTGGAGCGTGGTGACAATCGGCTTGCGGCAAGCTTGGACAAAGTCCAGCACGCGGTCGCCCCATTCACCGGGGTAGAGACCAAACTCGTGTTGCAAGCTCACCACATTGCAGGGACCGTCATTGGCCACTTCGGCCGCCACGCGATACGCATTTTGGCGGCTGTTGTCGATGACGTGGACCACGCGCGGATCATCGTAGCAGAGCGAGGGGGTCTTCAGGATCGCGGCTAACGAAGAGACTGGATCGCCCGCGGCAAGATCCACGGCGTCGGCGGAGTCTCTGGTGAAAGTCGCGAGGCCGCACTCTTCCGGCGGAAACGTCGATACAAAAAGAGGCCTTACCTTGTTCACCCTGTGTTCTCCCTAAAATAGGATCGGCGGGGATTCGGATTGCGCATCCTCCACATATTCGAACGGAAGTGATATTCGGCACCGAGGCTCAGCTCGTCCGACGAACAGGCGACACAATGCCGGGGGGGCCTCGGCGTGGTGTTCCAACTGCCGCACCTCTTGCAGAAACTGGCCACCAGCGTATTTTCGCCGCAGGCACAGCGCGTGGGACGAAACCGGCTGGTTGATACGATCTTCTTGCAATGTCGACACGACCAGCGATACACGGGCATTCGGACCCAGAGGAACGACAACCCAAGCACGGCCGCCATGCACACCGCACCGACCGTGATCCAAACCTCTTGTGCCATCTGAGAATCCTTGGCGATTTGCCCGCATCAGTTGTTCAGTAAATCTCGTTCCATCCAGGAGCAGCTGACGCGGCTCCGTTCAGACTCCGATCAGCCGTCGATAAGTGAACAATGCCAGCGCCGCGCCGATCGCGGCGAAAATCAGTCCGTAAAAGCTGAATGTCGTCCCGTTGCCAATGGCCGCGATCTGGCCGCACAAACCGCCGAAGAGGCCGCCCGCACAGCCAACGGAGAGAGTCATTGCAAACAAGCCCTTGTCCCGCGCGGAAATAGACTGGCTGACGAAATAGCCCACCAGCAGACCGCACGCGAGCCAAGAAATTACGCCGATCAAGGGTCATTCCTTCAAAGTTGAGTTGTTTCGCTCAGTTCATCGTCGCCATCGGCGCGTCGCCAACGCCGGTCGCGAGTGAATTCCTGCCACTCCCAGTTCCGAGCCGGCCACCCGGCCGCCGTGTTCAGACGCCTGCTATTCGTTGCTGGCGTTTGGCCGAACGGCCTCGCCAGCGTCTTGCTTTTTCGGCAAGACTCCATTTGCTCCGGATCGCCGAGCACTGTCGCCTAATCTCGTCCCGTGTCGGCAAGTGCATTTCGAGTACGTGCGATCCGCCAACTTGCTTCCGAGCAGCAAGTTTCTTAACACTCGTTGCCCTGACGGCCTGAAATCTTTGGCGCAAACCCACTCGATGAGCGAGACGAAGCGATTCATCGCGACCGGCGGTCCGAACCCGAATCGGCATCAAGGCGGTCGACTTCGGTTGAGCAATTTCGTCGTTGTTCAAAATGCACGATCCTCGTGTGTTTCGCGACATCGTCGCGCATCGAGCCCGGTGGTTGTAATTGCC
>CAYWOV010000082.1:2627-8545 GCA_964459965.1 uncultured Planctomycetaceae bacterium
CACTCGATGAGCGCGACGAAGCCATACATCGCGACCGGCGGTTGGCACCCGAATCGGCGCCAAGGCCGTCGACTTTGGATGAGCAATGTCGTCGTTGTTCAAAATACACGGTCCTTCCTCGTGTGTTTCGCGACATCGTCGCGCATCGAGCCCGGTGGTTGTAATTGCCCACACCAGAAAAGAAAAAAGCCGACGTGGTCGATCCCCACTTGGGTTTTCGACCACGTCGGCTTACTCGTCAACGGGCTCCCCGCGGGCGGGTCGCCCTTTATCTAGTCATCCGACTGCATCTTTGGAGACCGGGACTAAATCCCGCTTCCCACTTCATTCAGTCTATCGCCATCAGCCCATTAAGGCAAAGCGAGCCATTCGAATTGCTCCACCGAGTGACGCGTGACGCGATCAAAGCGAAGACGGCGTCGGCACTTGCCGCATTCCGGACTCAGATGAAGTGGGCGAGGTGATGCGGGCGCGACGTGGCAAACCACGCGCTTAATCGTTGCGTTCTTTGTTGCAACCCGCAGAATCAGCTCAACCGCGGGCCTGAAGTCATCTTTCGACTCCGGGGAATTGATCAAACGAGTTTATGCTGCACCAAGGGAGGGAATCGCCCGACTTCGCATAGAACGATTGAGACTTTGTGCCCCGAAGCTTCGCAGAATCGCCAGGAATGTGCTACGAGCCGCTTCATTCGTCTCGCCGCCGCTTGACCGCCGCGGGTCGCCCGCTGCGTAAATTTCACGGGGGCGGCGCGTCTCTGGTTGGCGACCCGACCGGGAAATCGGTTGTGTCTGCCTTGTCGAGGTTACCTCGACGAACCCGTTCGACTTAGACCAATTCGCGGTGTGAGCCTCACTGCGCGACTGGCCGAGAGATCGCCATAGATCGCACGATATGTGCCGTCGACCTTCTCGTACCAGAGAAGAGCAAGGCCCAGGGGCCCCAGTCGGCCAAACTCGATGGGAACTTGCCGCCGGAACGCTTGGTGTAGCCACGAAGAGCCTCAACGACGCTTGCTGGAAGAATGCTTCCAGGAGACCTTCATTGCGGCGCTGACGTTTTCTCGTCGCCAAGCGGTGGACTGCTGGCCCGCGTTGTTGTGCGGGCTGGCGACAGCGCGCGGAATGGACCGGTTTCGGACACGATATCGGCGAGGTGCGCTTCGGCGAAAAACGTCCCCTTTTGCGGTTTTGCTGCAGGCCGGAACACAATCGCGAAAATCGGGAAACGACCGTGGTCCCGAAGTCTCGTTTGGGAAATCAAGGAACCGCGAGGTCGTTCAATATGCCCGATAATAAACAAAGCAGGTCCGAGCGAATTGGCGGATATCCGGAACGAGAAGACGCGACCGTCGATGATGTGCCAAAGTCGACGACTGCGTTTGCCAGAAAGGGCCGAGAATTCGCGAACGCAACCGCGACCTTGTCGGACTCGAGCTGGTTCCGAGAGGTCAACGATCATGGCACGCGCTTCGGACGAACGCGAGCCTGCTCAAAAAACGGCTCCAACCTGCGCGACAACTCGGGCAAGTGATGGCTCGGCACCTGGGGATAAAGGTGGTGTTCCAGGTGGTAGGTCAGCTCGAGAAATAATGCGGGAATAATCTGGCCACGCAACGTGTGCGTTTGGCTGAGAGGCGTGTCGCCATAGTGCCGGTGCGGTAAATGAACGGTCAGCAAGGGATACACCCAACTGCCGATGATGATGAGCCCCGCGTAGATCAGAACGGCCGCCGTCCGTGGCCAAACGATGAGCCCGACGGACAATACCACCGGCGGCCAGGCAGCCTCGGCGATCAACCACAAGCGCTCGGGCACCTTTTCCCTTTGTCTGGCGTACGCCCAACACCAGAGCCGTGGCAAAAAGAGCGGTCCATGCAGGACTGCCTGCCAGAAGGTCATTCGAGCGGGGTCACCCTCCGGATCATCCGAGCCAGGGAAAACAGCGTGATGGCGAATGTGGGTGGCCCGATACGCATGCCCGCTCTCCAGGAGAACGGCCCCGAGAGCAAACAAAGCCCAATCCGTCTGTCGCCGGCTCAATCCCAATGATCCGTGGACCACGTCGTGTGTGACAGTCACCACGGCCACGAAGATCAAGAACGCAAGGAACGGCGTTAGCCACCAAATCTGAGCATAGGCGGCCATTGCGACGGCAAGCAGGCCGATGAAAGGGCGGACCAGTGCCAGCCGTCGCTGGAATGCAGTTGTCACCACGAGATCAGTGCCGAGGCTCGAAAGCGACGGACAAGCTGGTTCACGTTGAGCGGCAAGCGACATTCTCGTGTCTCACTTCGCGACCGTCGTTGGGAGAGAGCCGTTCAAGCCGGCGGCTACGATTCAGAACACCTTCCGCTACGATCCGGCTGCCGAGCACGCAGGCAACCGTTCCCAGGCCTGGCCAGGTCGTATCTCCCGCTAGCCAAAAGCCAGGCACTCCCAAGTCGTGTGGAATCGCACGTTGATTGGAATTGGCAAGCGTTTGGCGAATGCCGCCAACCGCTCCGCGCGGACGACCGGTAAACCGCTCGAACGTGAGTGGCGTAGCGATCTCGCAAACTACCGCGGATTCGCCCAAGTGTGGGTAGACGCGTCTCGCCAAAGCGATCAGTCGGCGGCCGGCCGCCAGTTTCTGAGCTTGATAGTTCTCGGCCGGCAGACCGGCCCATGATTCCAGATTGCAATGAGTCGAAATCATCACGGCCCGATGGCCGGGCGGTGCACTCGCAGTGTCTTCAGTATCGGAGACGGAAATAAACATGTTGTTGCCGTTCCCCAACGGCTGTGCATAGTCCTGAAGCAGCTGGTGATGAGTGAAGTCTTGCCCCGCCACGTCGTCTTCGCCGACACCAAGGAACACCACGATCGCGCCACCGCCTGCCTCGCGGTCCCGCTCGACGTACGGCCGGAGTCGGCGCTCGACCGCGGCCGGAGCAATGCGAGCCGTCAGTGGGGCGGGCAGGGCACTCACCACTTGCTGGGCATAAAACGAGCCTCGCCGCGTGTGAAAAACATAGCGGCCCTCGGTCCCCACAATCTGTTCAACAGGACATGCGACCTTCAATTGCCCGCCCATTGCCCGATAGTGATCCGCGAACGAATTCCAAAAGCCTCGCATTCCGCCCATCGGCCGAGTGAGCCCGGCACCGCGGATCGTAATTCCCAAGGCCGCGTTGATTAACGGAGCCTGCCGGACCGAGCTGTGAACCGTGTCCTCGATCAACATGGCCAAGAGTCCGACGAGAGGCCGATCGTGGGCCAAGCCGTGTGCTGCCAGTGCATCTTCCATCGTCCAGCGCACGTATCTCGTCAGGGACAAATCGGCGGCACCGACCGCTCGAACGGCACGAAGCAAGTCGGGCAGACTCGTGATCGGCAGCTTCACGCCGTGGCGGCTGGCTCTCCAGAAGACTTTCGCCAGCCGATCAATGAGGTCCCAGAACCGCCGATGGGCTGGCGTGTCGCCGAGCGCGTTCAATCGTTCCGCAGACCAGGCGGTCGCGTCGCGGTAGAGCGTCACGCAACGATCAGGCAGCCAAGCCAGGTAACCGGGAAGGCAATGCCCCTTAACAGGTTGGATGCCAATAATCTCCAGAAGTTCCCCGCCAACGCCGTTCGGCTCGAAGTCGACGAGCGTGGTGGCCCCCACATCAAACGAAAACCCACGCCGCCGGAAGAATCCGGCACATCCCCCTGGCTGACCGTGGGCCTCGAACACAATCGTCGACAGCCCCTGTGCCTGAAGCCGCGCGGCGGTCGCCATGCCTGCGATCCCTGCACCGACAACGGCCACGTGATGCATCGGGGGACCTCCGCCAAGTCACTCGTGGAGTCGTTATTTGCGACCCCTCATTTGAGTTGGAGCCGCGGATGGCGATGTAACCGCAGGGAGCAGTCACGATTAACCGCTTCTTCGTGACATCAAACAGACTGGTCCCGGAATCAACGAATATCTGGCGATTGAGCGAAGCTCCCCTTCGAACCCCTGCGCTCGACATGCCGACGGGCAGAGAGACCTAGCGCGCGAAAGCGGAGCGTCGCGGAACTGCATTCCCAAGCAGGAGCTTGGGAACCAGGGCACCGGGGAGCTTGGGGGCGAGGTAAATCGTTCTTCGACGAGTAGGACTACCCACCGGGAAGTCAAAAGGGGACACGCGCCGCTCCCGTCCCCTTTAATTCATTCTGGCACGTCGCGAAGCATTTAAGACCAGGAAAGTTTGTGATTCTTGATCGGTAGGTCGCGGATCCGCTTGCCGGTCGCAGCAAAGATCGCGTTGCAGAGAGCGGGTGCCGTGGAAGGAACACCCGTTTCGCCCACTCCGGCAGGCGCCGCTTCGCTGGGAACAATATCCACAACGACGTCTCGGGGCGCCTCGCTCATTTTGGCGACGTGGAAGGAATCGAAATTCGTCTGCACGGTGCGTCCCTGCTTGAAGGTCAGTTCCCCAAAAACCGCGTGGGAGCAGGCCATGATGGCGGCGCCCTGAACTTGAGCCAATACCCGGTCGGGGCTGACGATCGTGCCGGAGTCGATCGAACACCAAATTCGATCGATTGTGAGTTTTCCATCGCGACCGACCGTGACTTCCACGACATGGCCGGTGTAACCCAGGAACGATCGGCAGCACGCGATGCCCAATCCACGCCCCTTTGGCAAGGATTTATGCCGAGCCCATTCGGCATTCTTCGCCACCCGCCTCACGACGTTTTTCAAACGGCCGACATCGTATGGGTAATCTTTGGCCTTCGCGCCGCGATTACTGAGCTTTGCAGCGGCCAGGTCAATCATGCGATCGTCACCCAAGGCATCGAGTAAATACTCGAAGGGATCGCGACCGGCGGCATGGGCCAGTTCATCGACGAATGATCCAACGGCGAAGTTTTGCTGGATATGGCAGACCGAACGCAACCATCCGATCCGCGTGTGGGCCTTGGCACGGCAAACTTCCAACTGCAAATTGGGCACGTCATAGGGCAAATCGGTATGTCCCATTTCGGCTTCAAAAGTCGCAGGTCGGTCGGCTCCCTTCGAAAACGTGGAACCGATGCTCGGATAGGCCACGCGTTGCAACCACGCAACCGGACGCCCGTTGTCGCCAACCGCCGCTTCACAGTGAATCGCCGAAATGGCGTGATAGTAGTCATGCTGCACATCGTCTTCGCGGGTCCAAAGCATATGCACGGGCCGTTTCAATTCTCGCGAAAGCAAGGCAGCCTCAACACAATAATCGGGCTTGCTCTTTCGCCCGAAAGCAGAGCCCAGCAAAGTGACGTCGACTTCAACCTGGTTGTTGGGGATGCCCAGGGCTGGACCCACGGATTGTTGGACCGCTTGCGGGTTCTGGGTCGCAGCCTGCAGGTAGCAGCGGGTGACTTTGCCGCGCGAGTCCGTTTGCACATCTGCCACCGCGCATGTCGGCTCCATCGAGGCATGAGCCAGATGCGGGACCGAGTAATCCGCTTTGACCACTTTTTTCGCGCCAGCAATCGCCTTCGCTGCATCTCCCGAAGAACGCAGAGCGGTTCCTGGTCGATTCACCGTTTCCTTCAGCGACTTGGCAAACTGCTCCGTATCGTAGGACGCGTTTTCTCCGTCCTCCCATTCGATCTTGAGCGCATCTCGACCTTGAATCGCGGCCCACGTGTTGGTCGCGCAGACAGCCACCCCGCCAAGCGGTTGAAAGGTTGGTGCGCCGGTGAAACCCGGCAGTTTGATGACCGCGACGACGCCTGGCACCGCTTTGGCACCCGAATCATCAACAGACTTCACTTTGCCTCCGACGACCGGAGGGCGCGCGGCGACGGCAAACAGCTGATTGTCCAGGCGGGCATCGATTCCATAAATCGCACGGCCCGTGACGATTTGCTTCAAGTCGGTAATGGGCGCGTCCTTGCCGATATACCTCCATTTGTTACGCG
>CAYWOV010000083.1:0-8524 GCA_964459965.1 uncultured Planctomycetaceae bacterium
TCACCTTCATGTCGTCGTAGACGCCGAAGAAATCGGGCATATAGCCGATCAGCCGGCGGATTTCCTGGGGGTCGGAGTAAATCGATTTGCCGCAGACGTAAGCTTCGCCGTAATCGGGATTGAGCAAGGTGGCGATCATGCGCATGGTCGTCGTTTTGCCCGAACCGTTGGGTCCGATGAACCCGAAAACGTCCCCTTTCTCGAGCTTGAGGTCGATTTCGTTGGCGGCGATCAGGTTGCCGTAGCGCTTGGTCAGTTTGCGGGTTTCAATCACAACCGTTCCTCACAGAAAGGCCTCAACGTTGAGACCTCAAGTTGGCGGGAGATTCACTCTTCGTGGGTTTTGCGGACGGGCAGCACCAGGCGGACAATCGTGACCGAGGTTTCCGGCTCGAGCCGCTTGCCGTCGACTGTCCAGCGCATCACGGGACGGCGGATCCGACCGACCAGCACCGCCCGGTCCAGATCCAAGGTGGGCGTCCAGTCGTAATTTCGCAGAGCGCCGTTTTCCAGCCCCGTGTATAAAGTGCCGCCCACCTCCTTGTGAAACGTCAGCATGCGCATGATGGCGACCGGATCGCGATCCAGCGGATCATAGTCGGCGTGCTCAACGTGGCTTTCGTCATATTGAGTTGTTGCCGATTTGACGGTGACTTTGGTCGCGCCGGACAGGTATCCGGCCAGCTCACGTTGCGACGCCGTCAGCGGCAACCAGGAAACGTCGGGCGCGAGCGGTAACGCGATTCCCGTTTTGGGATCGGTGCGGGGACGAAAAACCTGGTGTCCGTAAGCCACGATCCAGTCTTCGATCGGCTCTGGAAAATGGTGCCGCAGCGAACCTTCCAGGCGGCCCGGGCCGCGACTTTCCAGTTGATTGTCGACCATGTTCGACGTGCGGCCGAACCATTCGGTTTCCACATTCTTTGAGGACCAAATGGCAATCGGCACGCCCTTGAGCGCGCGATCGCCGGCTTCAATCGAATAAGGAGGTCTCGCGATCTCGGCCCCACTTGTGCGGTACATGCCGCCGAACGAGCTTTCCGCTCTGCCGTGCCAGACGACCCGGGGTGCGCTCGGGCCGGAGCCACTCGTTGAGGCCTCGGCCGACGGGACGAGCGAACTGACCGAATCGGGCTCGACGGAAACGTCGTAACGACGATTCTGCGGGCTGTAGATCAGGTCGCAGGAGCGCACGCGCGTGGCTCCCGAACCGGTCTCGACGTCCAAAATGTCGAGCTGGTTGGAAAGCAGCCGATCTCCCTTGGCCGACGAGCCCCACCACACGGCGGATCCGGCCGCCACTGCCACGATCAGTGGGAAGGTCAGCCAGGTCAGCTCAGGACGATTCAGCAGCTTATGCACCAAAAAATAATCGATGGGCCCAATGACGAGCAGCAACGCCACCATCAGACCCATCACGGGCCAGGTCGTCACGCGGGCCACCGATGGAAATTCGTCTTGGGTGGCATCCAATTGCGTCGTCAACTCGGTGACGCCGGTTTGGGTCAGCCGGGCGGCGGGTTGAGCGCGCTTCGACTGCGGTTCTTCCAAATCGATCAGCCGCCGCAACAGGTCGGCCATTCCGGTCCAACGCAGAAGTTCGGGATTATCGAGCGAGATGCCGAAAACAGTCACGCGCCCCAGTCCGTAAGAAACGCGGCACAAAAGCGAGCCGTCAAACGAAGAAATCAGCGATTGACCACCGCCATCACTGAGCCGTGCGGCGTCGACCGGTTCGTCGCTGGCGCTCATGATCCGCGAGCTTTGCCGGCCGAAGCTTTCGATGGCGCTCAAATCGCTCAAACGCTGAGTCCCTTGGACCTTGATCGGAATCCAGGCGGCCACCGGACCTTTCGCATAGGTCTGAGCCGCTTTGCCGAGGGCCACAATCAGATGTCCGCCCGACCGCACCCAGCGCTCAATGGCCTGGCTATGGGCCGGGTTCACCTCGGCCCCGCCGTCGAGCAAGATTGCGTCCAGGGAGGCGAAGGCATCGGAATTCAACGGCAGCATCTCCGGCGAATCGATGTCGACCATTTCGATGTTCGTCCGGCTTCCCGAACCAGCGACTGCCTCCGGCGAATTCGCATTTTCGCCTGTGAGCAGCGCGGCGGCGCGGTCGGTCGTAGACGCTCCGGGGGCACGGATATGTCCAATCAGATACACCGTTTGACGCAACGGCGGCGCGACGTCTGCATCCAGATCGGCGGACGTGTGAAGCTGACGGCTAAACAGCACGTGATCGCCGGCGACAACCCGCACGTTGATGGTCCCGCCGAGCCGGCCCATCTTGAAGAGGAGCGATAAAACGTTGGGGCCGCTTGCGTGGAGTTCGACCGGCTCGCCGTGGAACGTGACGACCGAGCCTTCCGGATCGGGCGCATCAACTTCGAGGTGAGCCTGCGCCGCTTCGCGGGAGGCGAGATTGACCGTAAGGTTTGTCCATCGGCCGACTTTGAAGACGCCGCCGATGCCGATGGTGATCCGGTCGATTTTCGTATCGGCGTCGACGGATGGGCCCGCACAAACGAGAAGAGGCGTTCCCAGTGCGGCCACCGCCAGGATCGGCCGCAACCAGAGAGAAATGGGACTTTTCACGCGGGAAATGCTTTACGGCGCAAGGAGAAACGGGTGAAACCACCCATCATACGCCGGAACCCGGGAAACTGCGAACAGTCCCCGCGGGGATTTCTCAGGTTCCCGAGCGGTCAGTAAAGACCCGCCGCATCAAGAGGGCCAGGCGTTCCAGGGCCTCGTAGGGAATTGTGTGCGGTCCGTCAAAGGGAAGAAACTCGACATCGAGACCCCCTCCCTTCAATAACGTACGCAGCGACTCGGCCCCCGAATACGGCAGGATCGGATCAAAATAGCCGTGACTTTGCAGAACGGGCAGCGGCCCGCGTTTTGCCGCCAGAGGTTGCCATTCGTCCTGGGCCACCAAAGTTCCGGAGAAAATACACAAACCGGCCAGCCGCTCCGGTAGTCGCAGCGCCACGTCGGTTGCGACCATGGAGCCTTGAGAAAATCCGCCCAGCAGCGTCCTGCTCGTCGGAATCCCAATCTGGTGTTGGACGTCGGCCAGCATTCCGCGTAACAAGTTCGAACTCTCGGGCATACCCTCCGGAACGGCACGCCGAAAACGGGCCATTTTTTCCGGCTGGTCGAGGGACCGTTGAAACCGCTCAATGTCGATCATCCACCATGCGCGGGCACCGTCGAGCCCCATTGACGCAAGGTCCAGTGGCGCTTGAGGAAAAATGTACAGCACATCCTCGGCCTGTTCGGGGCACATGGCGGCCAGATCGGGACCCAAAGCAACCAAATCGGTTCCCGGCGCACCGAACCCGTGGCAAAGAACCACGCAATAACGAGGCAGGCGGGAACTCGGAGACGGGGACAAAACCGTGCATTCGAGGGGGCCAAAGCGTTCCTCGATTAGTCGCAATTTCGAGCGTGTCTCCATCTGGGCCATTTTGGATCGTTGGCTGCAGAATGGCAACCGGCCCAGGCCGAATCAGCTTGCCGCGAAATCGTCGCACTTTTTTGATCGATGCTTGCAATGGCTTGGTTCGCTCTTAGAATAAAAGATTGAGTTTGCGCTAACAGCCTGTCTTAAAAGAGGTTGTGCTGCGCAACATGCGGGCCGTGTCGAATTCAACGGTTTTATGAGTCGTACCGACCCCATCTCAATGGGCAGGGATCTCTGCCAGTTCACGCGCCCGGAGTAAAAATGGCGACAAAGAAATACCTGACACTGGAAGAGGCGTCCCGGCAGTTGGGAATGGCGCCGGACGAGTTGGTCCGCTTGCGCGAGCGTGGCGAGATCCGGGGATTCGCGGATCGAGGGACCTGGAAATTCCGATCAGAAGATGTCGAGGAGTTCGCTCGCAGCCGCGATGCCGACTCGTCGCCCGAAGTCCCCATTATCGATGACAAGCCGCGTAGCCGGCCCTCCGCGGCGGGCGACAGCGGCATGCGCAAAGGCTCCGGTTCGGGTCGCTTCAACAAAACGTCCGACAGCGATGTGCGTCTTCTGCTCGATGAAACGCTCGTTCCGGGATCCAAAGACAGTGATCCCGAGGTCGTGCTGTCTCAGCTCGGCAGCAGCGACAGCGATGTGCGGCTGACCGACGACGTCGGCGGTTTGGTCGACTCCAGCAGTGACAGCGATGTGAAGTTGATCAGCACTTCGTCCGATATGTTGCTGCCTTCCGACGAAGGCTCCTCCGACGGCAGCGATAGCGACGTCAAGCTCATTGCGGCCGACAGCGACAGCGATGTCCGACTGGCAAAACCCGCGTCCGATCCTCAGCCTCCTCGAAGCGACAGCGACGTCCGCCTGGTTGGCACGGACGACCTGGCTACGCTTTCGAGCGAAAGCGACTTGCGGCTAACGGATAAAGGCAGCAGTTCAGATTTGGTCGGCAGCGGCACCGATCTATCGGGAAGTAGTGCGTCCAAAACGAAGCTCGGCAGCAGCACTTCCTCCGTCAATCTGAGCGACTCCAGTTCGGACGAGAGCTCCGTTCTGTTGGGGCAAGACAGCGGAATCGCGCTCGACACGGGCAGCGGTATGAAAGTCGGCGGCGGAAGCTCGGCCGACAGCGGGATTACTCTGCAAAGCCTGGCCGACAGCGGCATTTCTCTCGAAAAAGTCGACAGCGGCATTTCGTTGGCCGGACCGATGGACAGCGGCATCGCGTTGGACGCCGATAGCGGAATCGCGCTTGAGAAAGATGAAGACAGCGGAATCTCCCTCGCGGCCGACAGCGGCATCCGTCTGGATACCGATTCGGGCACCAAGAGCAAGAGCAAGGGTAAGGCCGGCAAGAAAAAGGCCATTCCCCCGATCAAGGATGTCGAAGAGATCGATGAGGACTCGACCCAGGTCGAAGTGCCCATGATCGACGACGAAGCAGACAGCGGCTACAAACTGCACGACGACAGCGCCGCGAAGACCAACGTCGTTCTCTTTGCTGACGATGATGAAGAGGAGGAGAAGCCGGTCTCAACGGCCGCCAAACTGAAAAAAGGCCGCCCGGACGATAGCTTCGCGCTGCAGGAATCGGGCGTCGAATTCGCCGAGGCCGAGGACTTCAGCGACGACGAAGACCTCGAAGTTGCCGAAGACGTGCTGACCGAGGACGAAGGCGACCTCGATGAAATCGACGTCTTCGAACCGGCCGAGGAAGATTTCGACAGCAGCGTTCAATCCGGCGAAAGCCACGCCGAAATGATGGCCCCCATGGCCATGCGTGCGCCCGTCGCCGTTGAAGCGCCGTGGGACGGCCTGACGTTTGGGATCTTGACCGTCTCGAGCGTCTGTTTGCTCCTGGCGGGCGTGATGATGTACGACCTGGTCCGGACCGAGTGGTACTACGACCAGAACGTTGTGGTCGGCGGCGCGTTGCTCGACTGGGTCCGCGGGCTCTTCCCCACCACTTAAGCGTTCGACGCTCGGCGTGCGGCGAATAGAGGAACGTCCGCGTTGCGCGCATGCTTTCGCGATTGACTACGAATGCGGCACGCTTACGACGTCTTCCAGCGTTCCATTTCGTCGCGTTTTTCCATCACCGGCGCCGGACCGGCGGGAACGGGAAGGAACATAAACGTGCCCGAGGCGGCTGCGACCAGCGCCCCGGCGCCCGTGCGAACCTCGCCCCTCGCGACGGCCGTCATCTGCCCCGCGTGGCGCACCTCGGAGTGGCAGATGAGTCTTTCACCAAGCCAACCGGGCCGAATGTAGTTGATGTTGAGCTGGACCGTGACGAGATGGTGCGCCGGCGGCGCGAGCGTCCAACAGGCGCATCCCAAAGCCGAGTCGAGAAGTGTTGCGACCACTCCGCCGTGCACGATGCCCATCGATCGCAAATGCGTCTCGTCGACGGTGATCTCGAATATTGCCCCGCCTTTTTCGACATTGATGGGGCGGATTTTCAATCGCTCGAGGAACGTTGACCCGACCGATTCCTCTTTGAATCGCTTGATGATTTCGGCGATCCTTTCATCGGAGCTGTCCAACCTCACACCTGCTCTTTCAACTTCAAGGGGACGCAGCCGCGCTCTGCGATTGAATCTGTGAGATTGCAATTCTATCAGAGTCGGCGCCCAATGGGACGGACCATTGTTCGCGCAAACTGGCAGCTCCGCACTTTGGGCCCTTCGCTTGCGAGCAAGGCATGAAGCATGCACCTGGTAGCTGACGAATCGGAAACTATTGCCGGCAGCGCAAAGGCGCTGCGAACAGGACAGGCAACGTGCCTGTCTCTCGTCGAAGATTGCCTGAAGCGCATCGACGAATGGGAATGCCGAGTTCACGCCTGGGTTTCGATCGACGGCGAGGGAGCGCGGCAGAGGGCTCGACAACTCGATGAAGAGGGCCGCGTCGGCCGATGGCGGGGAGCACTTCACGGAATCCCGCTGGGCATCAAAGACATCATCGATATCGCGGGGCTTCCCACGGGAGCTGGCTCGCGACAGATGGCCCAGACGGCCGCGGCAACCGACGCAACAGTCGTGCGAAAACTCCGCGACGCCGGCGCCATTCTGTTGGGCAAGACCGTGACGACGCAGTTCGCCTGCTTCGATCCGCCTCCCACGCGCAATCCGTGGAACGTCGATCGCACACCGGGCGGCTCCTCGAGCGGATCGGCAGCCGCAGTGGCGACCGGAATGTGTTTGGGTGCCATTGGCTCGCAAACCGGCGGTTCGATCACACGTCCCGCCACCTATTGCGGCGTGGCCGGCTGCAAGCCTTCGTATGGACGCGTCAGTCTCGCCGGAATTGTCCCGTTGGCTCCGAGTTTCGATCATCCCGGCCCGATTGCCCCGTGTGTTCGGGATTTGGCGCTCTTGCTCGATGCCATCTCCGGCCACGATCCGGCCGATCCGCACTCGACGACAATTCCAATTTCACCGCTCAATTGGTTCCCGGAGGCTCCGGTAACGAAGGTGCCCCCTAAACTGGCGCGGCTGAGCGGATTCTTTGAAACCGGCGCGACTCCGCGCATGCAAAGTGCATTCGAGTCGGCACTGGATCAATTTCGCTCTCGCGGCGCAAAAATCATCGGAGCCGGATGGCCGCCCAGTTTTTCCGACGTCCATCGCCAACACCGACTCATTTTTCAATACGAGCTGGCCTCAAGCCACAAAACGCGGTTTCGACAATACCGGGACGATTACCTTCCCGGGCTCGCTTCATTGATTGAAGAGGGGCTCACCATTTCGGACGCGGCCTACCGCGACGCCAAACAGCACCAGAAGGTTGCGTGGAAGGAAGCGGAGACAATTTTTGGTGACGCCGACATTGCGATCTGCCCGGCGACCGCGGGACCGGCTCCCGATTTGTCGTCGACCGGCGACCCAGCCTTCAATTCTCCCTGGAGTTACACGGGCCTGCCGACCGTTTCGTTCCCCATCGGCCTGGCTCCCGATAGCTTACCGCTCGGCATTCAACTCGTGGGTCGCCGCTTTGACGAGCAGCGCCTCTTTGAGAGCGCGCTCTGGTGCGAATCGAATCTGAAACGTTTGACCGGGCTTTCGTCTTAGCTCGCCACTCCTCCGTCTCTTGCATACACTGACGACAGCCACATGGAGCCGAGCGTGCCTGTCAATTCTCCCTGGATCAGCGACACAACCACCGAGCGGTTCGAGACCGACGTGATCCGCGCGTCGGCCGATCGGCCGGTCGTCGTCGATTTTTGGGCGCCTTGGTGTCAGCCGTGCCGGCAATTGGGCCCCGTCCTGGAAAAGTTGGCCGCCGAATACAACGGCCGTTTTCAACTCGTGAAGGTGAATGTCGACGAGAGCCAGGAGATTGCGGCCGCCTTCGGCGTGCAGTCGATTCCGTATGTCGCCGCCCTCCGCGACGGGCGGATTGCCAGCGAATTCACCGGCGTGTATCCGGAGGACAAGCTCCGCGAATGGCTGGGACAGCTTCTGCCATCCAAGGCGGAGGAACTGCTGAAGCAGGGCCGTTCACTCGAACAGTCCGATCCCAAAGCCGCATTGGCCGCCTACCGCGAGGCCGCCGCGCTCGATCCGAAACTCGACGCAGCCCGCATCGCCTCGGCGGGCGTCCTGCTCAAACTCAACCAGGATGACGAGTGCCGCAAGCTCATCGCCGACCTCGAATCGCGTGGCTACTTAGAGCCGGAAGCGGAGAAGATCAAATCGCAACTGGAACTGCGTGCCGCCGCCGCAGAGGCCGGCCCGCTCGATGAGGCGCGCAAATCGGCGGCCGCGGTTCCCGATGATTTGTCGCTCCAGCTAAAATTGGCCGACGCGCTCGCCGTCGCCAATCGGCACGAAGAGGCGCTGCAGATTTGCCTTTCGATCGTCGTAAAGGACAAGTCGCCGCTCGGTGTCGAAGCCAAGAACACGATGCTCCGCATTTTCGACGCGCTGGGTCCCGGCTCGGATCTGATCAGCATCTACCGACGCAAGCTGGCGACCGCGCTGTATTAGGCTTGTTCAAGGACTGCCAGAGCGCTGAGTCGCGCAACCGCTTCCTACTTTTCCATTT
>CAYWOV010000084.1:0-4535 GCA_964459965.1 uncultured Planctomycetaceae bacterium
CACGGTCGACACCAAGACCGAACTGCCCGACGGATCGGCTATCGATGGACTGACCGGCTTGCGAACGTATCTCGGCGTCACGCGTCGCGAGGCGTTCGTGCATCAGTTTTGCCGTAAGCTGCTGGGTTACGCGCTGGGCCGCGGCATTCAGCTTTCCGACGAGCCGCTCTTGGCCGAAATGCAGCGACGGCTCGCGGCGAACGACTACCGCTTGTCCGTGGCGATCGACACGATCCTCGAAAGCCGACAGTTCCGAGAAATCCGCGGAAGAGACGCACAAATCGCCGAATCACCTTAAAGCGAGAGCATGATGAACACGCACAACTTTTCTCGGCGCACGTTCCTGCGAGGCGTCGGCGTCACGATGGCCCTGCCGTGGATGGAGTCGCTCGCCGTTTGGGGCGACACTGCCCGCGCCGGAACGGTCGCCAGCCAGGCGCCGGTGCGGCTGGCCGTGCTCTTTTCCGGCAACGGCTTTCACAGCCGCGAGTGGTGGGCCAAAGGCAGCGGCAAAGAGATGCAGCTCGGCAAAGTGCTGACGCCGCTGTCAGATTTCCGCGAGAAGATGCTCGTCATCAAGGGGCTCTATAACGCCGAGGCGCTCAAGGGCAATATTCACAGCTCGCAGACGGGAAACCTGCTCTCCGGGGCGCCTTTGGCCTCGGGCGGCGAAATTCGTTCGGGCACCAGCATCGACCAGTTGGTCGCCCAGCGGCACGGCCGTTCGACCAAAGTGCCGAGCCTGGTGCTCGGCTGCGAGAAGTCGAACCCGTCGGTCCACAAGAATTATTCGATGCTCTACAGCTCGCACATCTCGTGGAGTTCGCCGACCACGCCCACGCCGCTCGAGTTGTATCCCTCGCTGGCATTCGACCGGCTGTTCAAGGACGAAGTGGGAAAGGGCGACCGCAGCGTGCTCGACGCGGTGCTGGCCGATGCCAAGAGCTTTCGCCTCGGCATCAGCTCGTCCGACCAGCGCAAATTCGACGAGTATTTGGACTCCGTCCGCGAGATCGAACAGCGGATCGATACGGCCGGGAAGCGCGGGTCGCTCGAAGGCTGGCGGCCGACGCTTGATAAGCCCAACATCCCGCGTCCGCCGGACGGCATTCCGCAGAACATCGCCGACCACATGCGGCTCATGTGCGACATCATGGTGCTCGGTTTCCAGACCGACGCCACGCGCGTTTGCACCTTGAAGCTTAACAACGACCACAGCTCGCTCCGCTTTCCGCACCTGAACGTGGACTACATGATTCACCACTTGCTGTCGCACTCCGACACGGCCGACTGGCTCAAGGTGAATCAGTTCTTCCTCGAGCAAGTGGCCTACGTCGCGCGGAAGATGAATTCGATTCACGAAGGCGAGCGGTCGCTTTTGGACAATTCGATGCTGCTCTACTGTTCGAGCATGCTCACGGGCGGCCACGACGCGACCAAACTGCCGGTCGTCGTGCTGGGCGGAGCCGGCGGCCAGATTCGCGGCGGCCGCGTGCTCAACTACCTCGACAAGCCGAACCGCAAGATGTGCAGCCTGTATCTTTCGATGCTCGACAAGTGTGGAATCCATCTCAACAAATTTGGAGACTCGACGGAGCGGCTGGCGGAAATATAATTGGACATCACCCGAGCAGGAGCACTGCCATGCCCAAGATGCGTGCCGTCCAGGTCAGCAAGCCCAATGGGGCGCTGGAACTCGTGGAACGCGAAATCCCCTCGCCCGGCGAGGGCACGGTGCGAATCAAAGTCAAAGCCTGTGGCGTTTGCCACAGCGATTCGCTCGTCAAAGAGGGAACGTGGCCCGGTCTCCAATACCCGCGAGTGCCCGGTCACGAAGTCATTGGCCTGATCGATGCTCTCGGCGCGGGAGTCGTCGGTTGGACGCACGGCGAGCGCGTGGGGGTCGGTTGGAACGGCGGATACTGCGGCTACTGTGACGCGTGCCGCCGCGGCAATTTCTTCGCCTGCCAGACTTGGACCCGGGTGACGGGCGTGACATTAGACGGCGGTTATGCCGATTATCTGATCGCTCATGCGTCCGCGCTCGCTCGAGTCCCGGCTGAATTGTCGGACGTCGACGCGGCTCCCCTCATGTGCGCCGGCGTCACGACCTTCAATGCCCTGCGAAATAGCGGCGTGCGACCCGGCGAGGTGGCAGCCGTCCTTGGGTTAGGCGGGCTCGGCCATCTGGGCGTGCAATATGCCGCCAAGATGGGCCTCAAGACGGTCGCCATCGCCCGTGGACAAGACAAGGAACCGCTCGCCCGAAAACTCGGCGCCTGGAAGTACATCGACAATCAGGCCTCCGATCCGGCGGCCGAACTTGCCAGGCTGGGCGGCGCGAAGGTCATTCTCGCGACCGTCACGGTGGCCGATGCCATGCAGTCCGTCGTGGGCGGACTCGCCGTCAACGGCACGATGATGCTGATCGGCGCGGTGCCAAAGATGGAAGTTTCCCCGCTGTTTCTGCTTACAGGCTGCCGAGCGGTCAAAGGCTGGTATTCAGGCGTGTCGATGGACTCGCAGGAGACGCTGGCCTACAGCGTGCTCACTGGCGTGCGTTCGATGAACGAGGTCTTCCCGCTCGATCGAGCGTCGGAAGCGTTCGAGCGGATGTCGAGCGGCAAAGCGCGGTTCCGCGCCGTGCTTACGACAGGAAACTAATCCCAACCCGTGCCGAATGGCCCTCATCGAAGCCGCAGGCTATGCGAGATTGGGAAGGGTGGGTAAGGGGATTTGAACCCCCGACCTTCGGAGCCACAGTCCGACGCTCTAACCAACTGAGCTATACCCACCGTATCGGGGAAAGCGCGTAACATATCTCACGCTTTAACCCCCTGCAAGGCAGGGTAATAGCGGCAACTCTTCGGGTCGCGCGCGGTGAATACCACCGGCAAACGGACTTGCACCAGCCTTGAAAATTGGCGTCACTCTTTGGGTTTGTCGAGGACGCGGCGGAACGATCGGGTCCGCAACTTGAGCTCGAAATAGGCCAAGAGCGCCGCGGCGCCCAGCAGGGGCAGCAAGTAGTAAATCACGCGAAACAAGACGATCGCCGCCAAGGCGGCCTCTTTGTGCTCGGCCGGAGACATCTGCAGGATGATGACGTCAAAGACGGCGACTCCACCGGGCACGTGGCTCAGCACGACCACCACGAGAGCCAGCAGGTAAACTCCCAGGAAATCGATGTAGCTCATCGCTCCTTTGGGGAAGAGAACGTAGAAGCACGCCGCGGCGACGACCAAGTCTCCGGCCGCCACGCTCAACTGGGCAGCCGACATCTTGAAACCGGGAAGCTTGACGTCCTTTCCCAAAACGTGGATCGGTTTTTTCCAGATGACGGTGACGGCCAGGTAGCCGACCGCCATCGCGATCAGCGGAAACCCCAGCGGAATCGTCGTGGTAAACGGCAAATGCCAATCGGGACTGATCTCGAAAGGGTGCACGATAAAAATCACGCCGGCGAGGGCAAAAACTCCGAACCAGAATGTCACGCCCAGAATGACGACCAGCTGCACGATCTCGCCCGGCGAGAGTCCCCAGGCCGAATAGAGGCGAAATCGCACCGATCCGCCGCCCAACAGGGCGCCAAAGCTGTAGCTCGTCGCGAACCCCGTGAACGACGCGAGCGCAATCCGCCGCAAAGGCAGCGGATGCGCGACAGATTTGATCGCCAACACGTCATATCCCATGAGAATGACGTAGTTGATGACGGTCAGCACGCAAGAGAGGACGATTTGTCCTCTCGGGACTTTGAGGATCGCGTCGCGAATTTCGACAAAAGAATAATGGCGCACCTGCTGGTAGAGCAGCCAGACAGCCCCGCCAAAAACGAGCACGACAAGCAGCGGGCTGATTCGGTGCAGAAATGCCCGAACGGAACCGGCCCGCTGCTCTCCCGACATCGTCACCTCGCGCCCGTTTTCTCGACGAACGGACGCTATTAAACACGATCGACCGCTCTCAATTCCACTCAGTCTGTCCGGGCCAGCACGAGCGGCGCTTCAAAATCTCGTGCGGCAGGCGGTCGGAACGCGTTAGTCTGGGAGACGAGTCGGCTGGTCGCGGCAATCGCCACCCGGGTGTGAAAGCCGGCCGAAACGGTTTGGCGAAAGAATCGTTTTTCGACAACTCCCACCGGATCGGCCGAGGCCTGCGACAAATCGAGGCTGCCGCTTGAATCGAGCGATCCCGATCCTTGCGGCGCTCGCTCGAACTTATTCGACCCGTCGGCCGGAGGGGGGCCGGAGCGTTGCTGCTTGATCCGCGTGGGCGGACCGGCAGGAGGCGCATCGTTTGGATCGTTGTTTGGCAGAGGGCCGGTCTTATTGCTGGACGAAGGCTGCGGTCCAGACGGCGCGTCAAACGTGGGCGTCGGGTAGCCGCCAACGGTGCCACAGGGAGCCGGCACGCCAGCGCACCCGCAGGCCTGCCCGCAAGAACCGCAGCCAGGACTGCCACAGCCAGGACTGCCACAAGCAGGGCTGCCGCAGCCGCAGGAGGGCCCGCAAGCCAGGCCGCAGGACGGGCCGCAA
>CAYWOV010000084.1:4635-8524 GCA_964459965.1 uncultured Planctomycetaceae bacterium
GGGGAAGAATCCAAAGGAGAGCCGCTGGTAGCCGCATCCGGTGGGACAGCCTCCCCCGCAACATCCGCTACCGCATCCCCCACCGAATCCCATGGGACGACAACAGGACGGCTGGCAACCGCAAGCAGGACGGCCGAAGAACGGCATCGGCCCGCCACAACAAGGCGTTCCGCCACAGGGCGAGCCACAGCAAGGCGCCCCGCCGCAGGGTGATCCACAACAGGGCGAGCCGCCACAAGGTGAACCGCAAAACGAGGGCGGACCGCCACAGGATCCGCAGGAACCGCAACCTGGAGAGCCCATCCCGCAACATTGAGCGGATGCTGCAGCAGGTTCAAAGACAACTGTTCCGACCACCACCGCGATCGAGAGCAGGATGTGCCATTGCTGCGCCAGTCTTTGCGGCTTGACGCGTGCCGGCGCCGGTGTTGGTGGCACGATCCAGATCCCCAGCCACTGGAGAGCCCGGTTAATCTGTCTGCTTTCGAATGCGTGTCCGACGCGACGAACGAAGAACTCCGTCTCGCACGCCACAAGCGCGCAAGCCGCCTTTGCGGACCCGTTCATTGAACGATCTCTCCCTGCCTAGGGCAGACCAAATGCTGCAGACCGAATCGATCAGCGGCCCCGCAGGGAGTGCTGTCACACGGACTCGCCGCGCTAAGTTAAAGCGACCATCAGCAATCGCCGTGCCTCGCGATTTCAGAGCATTTGAAATCGTCGACCAACAGGCCGTGCCCAGAGCGATCACCGTGCAACCCGTTTCCAACGCCCGGGTTGAAGCGCTCATCGGCAGCGCGGAGAACTCAAACGGGCGAGACGCTCGCGCAACCAGCTTGCATATTTTGCAAAAGCGTCCGGCAAAAAGTGCCGAAATTATGACGCTCTGACAAAGCTCAGATGCAATTCCGCGTGCCGCAAGCACAAGCGGTTTGATTCGTCGACCGACATTCGCCCCAGAAAGGGGTGCGGGGATCGCTTGATTTCGGACTGAAGACGCTTGAACGAATGACGAAGGTGGTCCAAGGCGGCGTCGGCATCCGTGTCGCCGGGAACAAGCGCCTGGCTCGCTTTTTTGGACAATTGGAACCCGGGAGTCAGACCGCGTTCGAGCAGCCGCTTCTTGAACAGCGGGCCAATCATCCGCACAGGGAACGGCGCCTGAAAGCCGAAGCCGTCGATCGTCTTCTCATTCGCCAACGCCAGGTGTTCGAGAATCTGACCGAGCGACCATTTGCCGGTCGTCCCGGCTTTATCGCGGACGGCGCGCTCCGCATCGGACACAACTTCGTCGAACGAACCGTAACGAATTTTGCGGCAGGGAGCGGTGGCCGTGGACATCGAAATGACCCTTTCGAGAGGCGATCGGCAATTCCATCGGAGATGAGCCACTCTCATCTTATCGCGAGGAATGGCCGTATCAATCATTTGCCGGCGTAAACAAAAAGGGCCGGGACAATCGCCCCGGCCCTTTTCTGTCGTCATGATCGACGTGCGAAGAGAAACGCTTACTTCAAGCCCTTCGCCTTGCAGAAGGCCTTGAAGTCCTGGACGAACTTCTGATTCTCAGGCGTGTTGAGGCTTTGGTAATAGTTCCAGGCGGCCAGGTGGCCGACCAGCGGCGGAACGTCCATCGCCCGCAACTCGTCTTCCGCCACCGAGAAGGCCATGATCGGGCAGTCACCCGACGTCAATCCCTGGTTGGCGAATTCCTTGTAAAACGGCACGTTGCTGTCGCCGTTGATCGTCGAGAGCACACAGGCACCGCCACCCGTCGCGAAGGTTTTGATCTTCTGCACGATGGTCTGGTAGTCCTGGTGATGGAACGGCGTGTATTCCTCGATGATGTTGGCATCGGGAATGCCGCGATACTTCAAGTAGGCCTTGAGTACTTTGTTCGCCGTCCGCGGGAAGACGTAGTCCGTCCCGAGGAGATAGAACTTGCGGTAGCCTTCGTCGAGCATGTAGGCGGCCGCCGGGTTGAGCTGCTGGTTCGGCGGGGCGGCCGTGTAGAACACGTTCTTCGACTGCTCTTCGCCCTCGTACTGCACGGGGTAGAACAAAAGGGCGTTGTATTCTTCGAAGACCGGCAAAACCGATTTGCGGCTCACCGAGGTCCAGCAACCTTCGACCATCGCCACTTTGTCCTGCGTGATCAGCTTGCGGGCCTTTTCGGCAAACAGGGGCCAGTCGCTGGCGGGGTCTTCGATCACCGGCTTGATCTTGTAGCTCTTGCCGCCGACTTTGATGCCGCCGGCATTGTTGATCTCTTCGATCGCAAAGAGATCGGCGTCCTTGAGCGACGTTTCCGAAATGGCCATCGTGCCGCTCAAGCTGTGCAGAATGCCGACGCGGACCATATCGTCCGACAGATCGGGCTTGGGATATTCCTTGCCGGCTTGCGGACCGCCGGTCGGAGCGGGATAAACGCCGTCCGTGCCGGGAAGGCTCGGGTCGTGCAGGTACTTCGAGTACGAATCGGGCTTCACGAGGCCCTTCATGGCCTTGACGATCTTGAACTGGCCGTTTGACTTGATTTCCCCGATGTAGACCGGCTTCCAGGTGTGCTGGTTGCTCTCGTCCATCTTCTTTTCGCCGCCGGGCGCCGGGAACTTGAGCCCGTAGACCGCCTGGCGAACCTTGTCGATGTCGAATGAGTCGGCCTTTTCGCAGGCCATCGCCCAGACTTTGATGCCGTAGTAGGCGGCTTCGATCGGATCGTCGGTCACGCGTCCCTGGCTGGCATCCGGCAGATCGGCGCCTTTGACGTTATCGACGAAGACGATATCCGGATCATCCTTGAGTTCGATCCGCGCCTTTTTCCGTCCGCCCGCCGTCGCCAAAGCCGGTGCGAGCGCTCCTCGCACGTCGTCGGCCGATGCCAAGATGGTCGTCCGACGTCCGGCCGAAACGGTCGGTGTCGTTTGCAATTCGCCCGCGACGCCGAATCCGGCGATACACAGGATTGCGCTTAAGCAACATCCCCAATACCACGATTTTTTCATTGCGCTACGTTTCCTTTTTTGAACAAGATCCCAGTCGACAATCATTGCACTCCCTTTTTAGCAGCCCACTGCCGATCCTTCGCGTCGCGCGCCGCGCAAAAGTCGAGACGCTCCCCCCGGTCGAAGGCCCTCCCGGAAAAAACGACCGGATGGACGCTTGAAACGCGAAGCGATTTGGCCCGTCTCACTCTTGCCGCGACGGTCGATCAGTCGAGGCTTTTTCCCCAGATGAATGAACGATGGTTTGATGGCCGCTCACGCGCACTGCAGCGCTTGCGCAAAACGAAAGGCGCAATGATCCAGTCGGTGCGCAGACAGACCGCTCGGCAAGAGGGTCGACAGCGCGTGGCTGCCAAACCAAGAGTTGCAGATTTCGGCTGATTCGACGGGCCATTCGACAAGCGCAATCCAAGTACCCGCCGTCTCGAGGAGAGATTCAAGACGGGTTTGAGGCGTAAAGCATTCCGAACCCCCGTCGAAACGCAAGTTTAATGCCATTCGCAAGATGGACTTGCCGCAAATGTCGTAAGTGCCGATTGTCGGTGCAGTTTCGTTCACGCTACGTTGGCGGGCCCGACATCTTGGTCGATTTTGATGCAACGAATAGGGGCAATCGTGCAATTTGAATGAGCAGAGGAAGCGACGGATGAAGGCAGAGGGATGAAGGATGAAAAATCAGCTTCGCGGATTGTTGCAGGACTTCGCTGGCTCATCCTTCATCCTTCCGCCTTCATCCTTCGCTTCACGTTTGTCCGATCCAGTCAGCGGCGGCCGTTGCCCGCCAACGGGCACGGATGGCATCGACCTGCTGTTCGGGCAATGGGCCGGCGTTGAGAAGCTCGGCGTTCTCTAGCCAGCGAGCCGGGTTCTTGGTCCCGACGATC
>CAYWOV010000085.1:0-8497 GCA_964459965.1 uncultured Planctomycetaceae bacterium
ATCCGAAGTCGGCGGACTTTATGCGCCGATCGTTTTCGACTGGAATCAGGCTCGCCGGCGCAGTCCGGCCATTTGGCGACGACTGACCGTTGCGCAAAACGGTCAGTCAGTTCCGGCCCGGTTAGCGGCAGGCCACCGACTCCAAATCGGCAAGAGCCAATGGCTCATCTATCGCAGCCTTTCCCCCATCCTTGAACCTCGTACGGTGCTCGGTCAGCATACAATGTATGAAACGATGATCGGTCGTTTCTTGCCAAATGGAGCAGTCGAGCCGATGGTTCTCGTGGAGCAAGGGAAAGAAGGCACCGGATGAACGGCAATGTGCTCGTGCGATACGGCACAGTTTCAGAAGTTGCCCGCTTTTCCCGCGCGGCCGATGCGGTTCTGGAGCGAGGAGAACGCGTCGTTGTTCGCAGTCATCGCGGAGTCGAGATTGGAACGCTGCTGGAAGACTTGATCCCCCAGTTGGACAACGCTGGAAACGGCACAGAGCCGCCGAGTCTCTGCATTCTGCGAACGGCCACTCGCGAAGACGAACACACGGCAAATCGGCTCAAGGACGAATGCGAGCAGGAATTTCAAATCTGGCGGCGACGGATCGATGAGTGGAAGCTCGACCTGGAGCTGATCGATCTTGAATGGACCCTCGACAAGTCGAAGCTGATCCTCTATGTCTTGAATGACCGGGGGCCGGAGTGCACGAAACTCGCGCTCCAGGCCGCAGCCGCAGGGCTGGGGACTGTTGAAGTTCAGCCGGTCGGTCCAGAAGGGCCGGTCACGCCGAGTCGTGAGGGTGGCTGCGGCAGCGGTCACTGTGGCTCGGGCGGTGATTCCCATGGCGGCTGCTGCGGCTAATGCGGTAATAATGGCCGACGACGCATTCTTATCGATCGAGAAAGTTCGCCAATCGAACGGACCGGGCGCCGCGATTGACGAATTGCTGCGCGAGTTGGAGACGCGCGGCGAACTCCATCGACTTTTCGACGCGATTCTTCTCAAGAAGAAATTCGAGATGGGCCTGCCTTTATCGCGGCCCACCTCGTTCGATAACGTTCCCGAAGATCGTCAACTCGAATTCGAGGAGGCGTACGTTGCCGGTGCGCGGCGCGTGGGCGAGGCCTTTTTAGCTCAGAACAACATCCCGCAGGCGTGGATCTATTTGCGCACAATCCGGGAGCCGGAGCGCGTCGCAAAGGCTCTCGATGGGCTCGTCGCCAGCAACGGACTTCCAGAAAACGTCGACGATCTGATCAGCGTGGCTTTGTACGAGCGTGCGCACCCCGTGAAGGGGCTGGAGTTGATGCTGCACTCGCGAGGCACGTGCAATACGATCACGGCATTCGATCAGGCCGTTCCACAGATTTCGCCAGAAGAGCGTCTCCGCGGAGCCGAACTCCTGGCCCGCCACCTTTATGGCGAGCTGTTTCAGTCGCTCTGCCGGGACATTGAGAGACGTGGAGAGGCGCAATTCACGGGAAAAACCGTTCGGGAGGCAATCACGGGGCGCGACTGGCTATTCGAGGACGGTAACTATCATATCGACGTGTCCCATTTGGGCTCGGTTGTGCGGTTTGCTCGATTCCTCACTCCCCAAAGCCCCGAATTACAGACGGTCTTGGAGTTGTGCGAATACGGAATGCGGCTCTCGCCCCAATTTCAATTTCCCGCCGACCCGCCGTTCGATGAGTATTACAAGGCCCACCTGCATTTCTTCCGCATCCTGGCGGACGATCGGCGGAGCGAGGCGATCGAATATTTCCAAAGCCGATTGCAGGCGGCGGCCGAAATTGAAGATCGGCGGCTGATCGCCTATGTGCTGGTTGATTTGTTGGTCCGCATCGGTAAAAAGAACGACGCCGTTGTCGTGGCGAAGGAGCACCTCGCGGATCTTGACGAATCGAGCGGATTCTCCTTCGCGCAGCTTTGCGAGGAAGGCGACAGAATGGATCTCTATCGCGAAACGGCCCAAGAAAAGGGGGACCTCGTGGGTTTTACCGCGGCCCTCCTCCGCGATCCAAGTCAGAAACAAAAGTAGCTTCGACTGCCCCTTTGCGACTAGCGCTTGCGCGGAGGTGAGCCGTGACCGCTATAGCACCCGGGAAAAAATCGGAGTCTGCCGCCCCCACCTATCAGGCGCTGGGGATTCTCGCGGCGGCGACAATCGCCTGCCTTGCCCCCTGGCTCAACAAGGCTTTCTGCATCGACGATCCGCTCTTCTTATGGGCGGCCGCCCACATTCAGTCGCATCCGCTCGATTTTTATGGATTCGACGTGAATTGGTATTCGAACGTGCAGCCCTTCTACGACGTGATGAAGAATCCGCCTCTTGCCTGCTACTATCTGGCAGGGGCTGCCAGGGTCGTCGGTTGGAGTGAACCGGCGCTTCACACTGCCTATCTGTTGCCGACCGTCGGCGCGATCTGGGGAACGTGGTTTGTTGCCCGGTCCTTCTGCCGGCATCCGGTCTCGGCAGCCCTGCTGGCTCTCGCCACGCCTGCCTTTCTGGTTTCCAGCAGCAACGTCATGTGCGACACGATGATGGTCTGCCTGTGGACCTGGACGGTTGGTCTCTGGGTCGAAGGGATTCGAGCAGGCCACGGTCGGTCACTCTGCCTTGCATCGTTCTTGATCGCCGCCGCGGCGCTGACGAAATACTTCGCCATCAGCTTGATCCCTTTGCTCGCGGTCTACACGGTCCTTCAACGGCGCAGACCGACCTGGCAACTCGCCTGGCTGCTGATCCCCGTCGCATTGCTCGCCGGATATCAGTTGTGGACTTCGCAGCGCTATGGAAGGGGCTTGCTTTCGGACGCCGCCTCGTATGCTTGGAGTATCGCGGCCGTGCCCGGAGCGGGACGAGAATTCGCGAAGGAAACATTGAGTTCCAAGCTTCTGGTCGCACTTTCTTTTACTGGCGGATCGTTTCTGCCAGTCCTATTTTGCACTCCCTGGATTTGGCGAAAAAAAGGATTCGCGTTGGCGGTCGCCCTTGCGTTGGCCACGACGGTTTGCGCGAGACACTATTTTCCACAGCGACTGCTCGACGGGCTGCATGTGGCTGGACCGTTCTCTTGGTCGACAGCCGCGCAATTCGGGCTTTTCACCGTCTGCGGGGCGCTCGTGCTGTCGCTGGCGCTCAGCGATCTCGCGAGAAATCAGTCCGCCGACGCTTACCTGTTGACGCTGTGGGTCTTGGGAACCTTTAGCTTCGCCGGAATCGTCAATTGGACGTGCAATGTGCGGAGCCTGCTGCCCATCGCGCCGGCCTTTGGAATTCTGATCGTGCGCCAATTGGAACACAAATGGGAGAATTCAACAGCTCCGTCTGGCTGGCGGTGGGCACTCATTCCCTCCGTGCTTGTCGCCCTTTCGGTCGCATGGGCCGACGATCGCCTCGCCAATTCGGCCCGGACCGCAGCGGCCCGACTTGCCGAGGTTCTCAAGCCAGAAGCAGGACCCCATTGGTTTCAAGGCCACTGGGGGTTTCAATATTACATGCAGGCTGAAGGCGGCCGCGCAGTCGATTTCTGGCACCCCGATTTCCTTGCGGGGGATGTCATGATCATCGCCAACAATAACACCGATATCGAATTTTTTCCTACGGGAGCCGTAGCGCTTTTGCAGGAATTGGAATTCCCGGCATGTCCTTGGCTCACAACCATGCAGGAACAGGTCGGGGCCGGCTTTTATTCCTCAATTTGGGGTCCCCTGCCGTTTGTTTTCGCCCCGAAATCTGCTGAAAAATACGGAATCTGGCGGTGGCAGATGAGATTCAGGAGCCAGCCGCAGGATTTTGAAAGGACCACCGATCGATGACTCTGGCTCAGAATCGGGCCGCTTGGAATCGAATGGCCGAAACGGGGAGCGTGTTTGCCGCCGCTGCGACGGATATTGAGTGTCGAGATCCATTGGCCTCGCTCGACGGCCGGGGCTGGCTTCCTCCCACCGTTCGCGGGCTCGACGTCCTCTGCCTGGCGGCCGGAGGCGGATGGCAATCGATCCTTTATGCGTCGGCAGGCGCCAACGTGACCGTCGTCGATCTGAGCCGTTCCATGCTCCAGCTCGACGAGCGCGAGGCGGATCGGCGGAACCTCGCCGTGCGGACGATCGAGGGATCAATGGACGACTTGTCCATGCTGGGCGCAGCGACGTTCGATCTCGTGCATCAGCCGGTCAGCACCTGCTATGTGCCCAAGCTGGCGCCGGTTTATCGTGAAATCGCCCGCGTGCTGCGGGCGGGCGGCCTCTACATCAGCCAGCACAAGCAGCCGACCTCCCTGCAGGTCAGCCATCGCGACTCGAAGGACCGCTACGTCCTTGGAGTTGAGTACTACCACACGGGGCCGCTGCCGAATGTGCCTGACCGCTCGTACCGCGAGTCCGGAGCCGTCGAGTATCTGCATTCCTGGCAGGAACTCGTCGGCGAACTCTGCCTGGCGGGCTTTGTGCTGGAAGATCTGAGCGAACCGGACCGCTCGAACCGCGACGCGGCCCCCGGCCATTACATGCATCGAGGGTGCTACGTGCCGCCGTACGTGCGGCTCAAGGCCCGGCGAAGCACCGGCGATCAATGGCCCCAATCCCCGTCGACGCTTTGGACGCCATAGTGCTCAATGGCCCTCAGACCGGCGCTTCAAGCCGAGCGCTCGCTCGAGATTGAGGCGTGCTTCCGCGTCGTCCGGCAGCGCCGTCACCAGATATCGAAATTGCGCGATCGCTTCGTCCAATCGGCCGAGGGCAATCAGCGCGAGCGCCAAATTGTGGCGGCCCTTAATCGAAGTCGGATCGATCGCCAGCGTCTTCTGACTGTAAGCGAGCGATTCAGCGTATTCGCCCGTTTCGAGGCAAGCTGTTGCGAGGTTTACGTAGGCTCGCACATCGTCGGGATCGATCTCGGCGGCTCGGCGGAAATTCCGCTTCGCAGCCTCGTACTCACGCCGCTTGAGTAAAATGACCCCCAGATTCGAATGGATGCCCGCGTCTCGTTCGTGTATCGCCAGGGCCCTCTCGTAGTGGCGGGCCGCGGCATCCGGCTGCCCTTTGGTTTGCAGTGCGACGGCAAGATTGAATTCAAATTCTGGGTCGTCCGGGTCCATGGCGACCGCCGATTCCATCAGGGCCATCCCCTCGGTCACGTCGCCGCGCGCGACCAGTGTGCTCCCGAGGAAGCTCCTCGCGACCGCACTGTCCCGACCGCAATCGAGTGCGTGACGAAAGAGAGTCACGCTGTCGCGCCAGACACTAACCTGGACAAAACTCATCGCAGCCAGTGCACAAACACCGACGACGCCGGCGGCAGGCAAAATGCGATACCGAAATGTTCCGGCCGGCGCAAGGTCGGTAACGAGCCAGACAAACGCGATGAACAGGCCGATCGAGGGGAAATAAGTGAAACGATCGGCCATCTGTTGCCGCCCGACTTGCACGATGCCAATCATTGGGACCAACGTGCCGAGATACCAGCACCATCCGACAAGGAAAAACGGATAGCGCCGCGTCCAAGTGACCGCGGCCACGCTGATTGCTAGCACAACGGCTGCCGCGACGGCGATCGCGGTCGCGGCGAGCTGCCCCCTGGGATGGGGATAGAAGATCGCCAGATCGATCGGAACAAACATCTGGCGAAGATACGCAACGTAAACGACAAGCGAGTTCAGGCAGCGTGTGCCCAGCGGATATCCCGCGAGCGATCCAACAGCTTCCGTGCTTCGTTGGGCGAAAAAAGTGATTGCGGAAAATGTTCCCGACGCGGCAATAAACGGCAACTTCTCGATGACCAGTGGGATCACAGTCGATCTGTGAGCACCGGTCGTGCCGAACCGCTTCAGCGGCCAGTAGTCGAGCAGCAAAAAAACAAACGGCAGCGTCACCAGAGTCGGCTTTGACGCGAGGCTACAGACGAAAAACAACAACGAAAGCACAAGGTTGACGATTCGGGCACCTCTTGCGCTCGAAACATAAGCGACGAGCGACAACAAGCCGAAGAATGTGCTCAGCACATCTTTGCGCTCCGTGACCCATGCGACCGATTCGACATGGAGGGGATGCAGCGCAAAAAGCGCGGCGACGAACGCGCTGCGAACCTGATCTCCAGTCGCCTTGATGAGAAGGCCGAAGACCAGCAACGTATTGGCCGCATGAAAAAGCAGATTCGTTACGTGGTACCCGCCGGCATGAGCGCCGAAGACCTGCGCGTCGCACATGAAGGAGAGCCATGTGAGCGGAATCCAGAAACCGGCATGAAATGTCGTCAACGCCCAGCCAATGTTCCCGGAATTGAGGCCGTTCAAAACATGCGGATTGTCACTCACGTAGACCAGATCATCCATCACGACGAAATCGAATGTCCAGACTCGCGCGTAGACCGCAAAATTGGCCAGCGTCAATAGTGCCACAATGACCAGCGCGACCCGCCGCTTCCTAGGCGCGTCACGGAGCGTGCGAAGATTAAGAATCGAAGATCGTTCGGCGACCATTCAGCGCCTCAGCGTCAAACTCGAAGGCCGTGCCGGCTCAATCAGCCAGCTCAATTGTGAGGAGCGCGCTGCTTCATTGCCAACGTCCGCGCCAGCTCCTGTCGGGCGATTTGATCGTCGGGCGCAGCCTTGACGACCTGTTCCAATCCGTGAATCGCCTCATCCAGGCGACCTTGGCCCCGCAATGCCAACGCGATACAGAGTTGGCAAGCCGTGCGCGATTGCGGCCCGAGCTCGAGTGCGCGCTGGGAGTGAGCAATTGCTGTGGGATAATCACGCAGTGTGAGACTCAAGAATGCCAGATTGACGTGGGCATCGACCAGGGTTTCGTCAATCTCGAGGGCGCCGAGGTACTCCGATCTGGCCTCGTCGAGTTTTCGGCGTTTCAACAAGAGGAAACCCAGATTATTGTGCGATTCCGGGAGCCGATCGTCGATCGCGATGGACGCGCGGTACTGCGCCGCCGCCTCGTCAAAGCGACCGGCCTTTTGCAATGCCAGCCCCAAGGCGTAATGGGCGGCAGCGGACCACGGTCCCATTTGGACAGCCCGTTGCAGTTCCGCGAGGCTTTCATCGACCTGCCCGTCAGCAAGAAGAGCGCTCCCCAAAAACTGGTGAGCGAGCAAATGATCGGGCGTGCAGGCCATGGCGTGCCGCAGCAGGATCACATTATCTCGCCAGAGGCTGACTTGGTGAAACGTCGTCGCGGCGAGCAGCACCACGATTGTCGTGGCGAACGCGGGTAGAACCCGAGCGCGAAGGACGCCAGACGGAACCAACTCGGGGACCAGCCAGCTGACCGCAAGGAAGATCCCGATTAACGGAAAGTACGTATAACGATCGGCCATTCGCTGCGAACCGATTTGCACCAGCCCGATCATGGGAACGAGAGTGCCGAGATACCAAAACCAGCCCACGAAAAGAAAGGGGAAGCGACGCAGGCACGCAATTGCAACGGCCGTGATCGCCACGAGCAGAGCCGCCGACAAAGCGACGACGGTCGCGGTCAACTCGGCCTGCGGATAGGGGTAGTAGATCGCCAGATTGTGCGGATAAAAAGTCTTCCCGAGATAGTCCACGTAAACCGAGACCGCATTCATCTCGCGCGCGTAGAGCGGCAGGTGCACCGTCGATCTCACTGCCCCCCCGCTTGATTGGGCGATCGCCGCGATTGAGGAGAAGGCGGCCACAGAGGCAAAAAATGGAATCTTTTCCACAACAAGCCACGCAACCGAACGATGGCGGTCGTGCACAGCTTGGACACCCGGCTCCAAAGCGTTCGGCGCCTCATTCCCGCGAGATAGAGATCGCGTGACGAATCGGTTCCAAAACGATCCCTGCGGGGTCAGCCGGCCCAACGGCCAGAAATCCAGGAGCAGACAGACAAATGGTAGCGTCACCAGCGTCTGCTTCGAGAGCAGGCTGGCGAGAAGAAAAAACAACGACACGACAAGGCTTCGGATCGTCGCTCCGGTCGCATAGCGAACGTAGAAAAGCAGCGAAAGCAGTCCAAAGAAAGTACTCAACACGTCCTTGCGTTCGGCAATCCAGGCGACCGACTCGACATGCAGCGGATGCAACGCGAACAGTGCCGCCACAAACGCGCTCCGCGGCGAGTTCCTGGTCGCAAGAGCGAAAACCGCGAAGACGAGCACGCTGTTGGCCGTATGCAGCAGGACATTGGTAATGTGGTATCCGCCGGCCCGGGCGCCGTAGATGTCCGTATCGAGCATCAATGAAAGCCAGGTAAACGGAATCCAGTTGGAATCGTGAATGCTCGTAAAACTCCAGACGAAGCCCTGCAATGTGAAGCCGTGAAGCACGGGCAGATTGGCCGAGACGTACGAAGGGTCATCGACCGTCATGAATCCGAACCGCCACGCTTGCCCGTAAACCAATAGAGTTGCCGAGCCAATCAGCACGGCGAGAACGAAAGGCTGCCACTCTCGGCGACAGTTGATCGCCGGCGAATTCGAGCGGCGGTCTTTGGTGCGACTCATTAAACTCTCGAAGGCGGGGTG
>CAYWOV010000086.1:0-8491 GCA_964459965.1 uncultured Planctomycetaceae bacterium
ATCACCCGCTCGATCAAGAATTTGAGACCGAGCGCGACGACGCCTGTGACGGCCGTCGCCAAGATCAGCATCTTCAGGAACTGGCTCCGCGACGCAAGTGCTCCGGAGGGCTCAGTTCCAGAAACACCCTCCCCGGACTTCCATAGCCGCCGCCACCGCGCCCAGAAATAAACCAGCACGGCAAACATGGTCCCAGTGTGCAGCATGACCATCAAAAAAACTTGCTCCGGCCGGGATGGGTCCAACCCCATCACCCGCTGCGCAAGAATCACATGCGCCGAACTCGACACGGGCAACAACTCGGCCGCCCCCTGAATCAGGGCCAAGAGCGCGATCTGCAAATAATGCACAAGATCCATCGGGACTCTTTTCGTGAGTGCCAAGGAGCAGTGAAGCACCGGATGATAGTTGCGGTGACTGCCGGCGAGCAAACGACCAAGTGATCCGGCACAAGCGACGGGCAAACAGCAATGACAGAATGACGCGCGGGCATACGACGCATGCCATTGTTCAGGTGAATCGCAAAAGGATTCGCGAGAAACGCGTAGGTGAAAGTCCTAATATCGCAGCGGATACCGCGCAAACTATTGTGCGGCTTGATAGACTTTCGACGCAGGTTGTCGCGCTTCATCCGATCGACTCATTAACACAGTCCAATTGCGATTCTCCTCCGCGTCGCCTGTCCGAACTCGACAGGACGGCAAGTGAGGATCACCCAAGCAGAGGCAGCCGCTCGCGATGATCGACGCGAAACTACGAGTTGTCGGCGGCCCCTTTTCCGCACAGATAGTCCAGCTCCCGCGAGGCAAGCTGCTCATAGGGCGGGCCGACGATTGCGACGTACGGCCCAAGAGCGAATTCGTGAGCGGCTATCACTGCGTGTTCTTGCTCGACGAATTCACTCTCCGAATTCGCGATCTGGGCAGCAAGAATGGAACGATTGTCAACGGACACCGAATCGGAACGTCTGCCACAATCTTGTTGCACGACGATCTGATTGCGATCGGCGACATGAACCTTCTCGTGGACTTAAGTCCGGCGAAAGCCGACGGTGACTCGGCAACGGTGTCGCCGTCCGCTCTCGAAGGAACCGGCGTCTTCGAGGGAGACACTCTTCAGGCCGAAATTCCGGCCGCGTTTCCGCCGCCCGCCTCGCCGCTCCCCGCCGCGCCGGTCGATCCGAATGTCGTGTCGCCGTCGACTGAGCAGATTCCGTAACAGCGAGCGTCACATGGCTGAATCGCATAGCTGCCCCAGCCGCGACGAATTGCTGCGGATGATCTTGAATCAGCTTCCGGATGCGACCGCCCGGATGATTCAACAGCATGTCGATCGCTGTCCGAAGTGCAGAAGCGCCTTGGAAGAATGCGTGACGTCCGATGACATTCTCGATGTCGTTCGCGCACGCCGCCGCCATGCTTCCGAGCCGACCAAGACAATCTACCTGCCGGTCGAATGGATTCGAGGCGCCGTGTTGACGTGGATCCGGGCGCACGACAGCACGCAATCGGGCGAAAACGCGCTCCCCGTGTCGACGGCCGATATCAGGCGCTTGCTCGATCCGCCGCAATTGCCGGGTGAAATTGGCCGCATTGCCGACTTCCGCGTCTTTCGAGTGCTCGGAGTCGGCGGAATGGCAGTCGTCGTCGAAGCGGAAGATTCTCGCCTCAAGCGGCGCGTCGCCCTCAAATTGATGCACCCGGCCGTTGCCGCCAAGCCCGGCGGATTGGATCGCTTTCTTCGCGAAGCGCAAAGCGCGGCCGCCTTGAAACACGAGCACGTGGTGACGATTTACCAGGTGGGCATGCACGGCCAGACTCCGTTCATTGCCCTCGAATTGCTCCACGGCGAATCTCTCGAAGAGCATCTTCTCCGCAACGGCCGCCCCAGCCTCGACGATGTCATCCGGATCGGGCGCGAAATCGCCTTGGGACTTCGGGCCGCCCATGTTGAGGGCCTGCTGCACCGCGACATCAAACCGGCCAATATCTGGCTGGAGCAGCCCGAAACTCGCGTGCGAGATGATGCGAGCCGCAACGAGGATCGTGACTCCGGGCCAGCAACCGAAACGAGCGAGGCGGGTCCGCCCACAAACGGCCAACATCACGCAGGGAAGGTCAAGATTCTCGACTTTGGCTGCGCGAAAATCTGGACCGGCGATTCGGGGGCGACCCAACTCGGGCTGTTGATCGGAACCCCGTCGTACATGGCGCCCGAGCAGTTGACCGGAAAGCCTGTCGACCCTCGCGCGGATTTGTTCAGCCTCGGTTGCGTCCTGTATCGCATGGCCGGCTGCAAGCGGCCCTTCGGCGGAGACGACCTGCTTTCGGTCGTGCGAGCGCTGGCCCTCGACGAACCCGCGCCGCTTACGGATCTCAACCCTCACGTTCCGCAGCGGCTCTCCGACCTGGTCGGCAAGCTCCTCTCGAAATCGCCCGATGACCGTCCGGCGACGGCTCAAGCCGTTCTGGACGAGTTGCAGCTCATCGAGCAAGAACATTCGTCTCAACGAGCCGCCGAATCGGTAACACTCCCTCTTCGCGCAACAAATACTGCTGCGGGTGGCCGACGCAAGAAAAATTGGCTCCTCGGCGCCGCCATCGGCTTCGGCCTCGTCTTGCCGTTTGTCTATTACCTCTTTGGTGCCCAGCTCATCCGCATCGCGACAGACAAGGGGCAGATTGTCCTGGAGATCGATGACCCATCGATCGGAATCACGGTGAAAGAGCACCAGGTCGTCCTCCACGACGGGAAAGGCCACGCCGAGATCACTCTGTCCGCCGGCGACCATCAGCTCGAAGTGACGGTCAAACAGCCCTCGGGCGACGCGAAATTCAGCACCGAACAGTTCACGCTGCACCGCGGCGGCAAAAAGGTGATCGAAGTCCGCGAGGAATTGGCCCAAGCCGCACGCGCCCAAAATGCACCCGCCAAAAACGCACCTGCCAGCGCGGCGACTGCTCCCCGTCTTCCGCCGAGCGCATCGACGGCCGCGGACGCTCACGCCCCGCCGGTGACGCCGTCGCCCGGTTCCGACCGCAGTGCCGCTCAATGGGCTCTTTCCGCCGGAGGGACGATTACGGTCCGTCTGGGTCACGACGGCCAACCGCTCGAAATCAAACCGGGCCAGCCCCTGCCCGCGACCGACTTCGAGCTGACCCACGTCCGCCTGCGGGATTGTCCCGTCACCGACGCGGGGCTCGAGCACCTCCGCGGCCTCACGCACTTTGCCGAACTGATTTTGAATGGGGCGCCCGTTACGAACGCAGGCGTGCAGTGCCTTCTGGACCTGACGGAGATCGAGAACCTCGCTCTCACCAACACGTCTGTTACCGATGACGCTCTGCAAGATCTTCAAAAACTGCCGAAACTCGAACGGCTTTGGCTCGACGCCACGCAAGTCGGCGACGCGGGACTCAAACACGTCGCCGGACTAAAAAAACTCACTCTGCTCGATCTGAACGCCACGCGCGTGACGGACGCCGGCTTGCGGCAACTCGCCGGACTGCAAGGGCTCACTCAGCTCAGCCTCCGCGCCACCCGCGTCACCGACGCGGGGCTGGTGAACATTCGGGGTCTCACGCACCTCAGTGCGCTCAGTCTAAGCCAGCTGCCGCTCACCGACGCCGGGCTGGCACATCTCCAGGGACTGAGCCAGCTGCGATCTCTCTATTTGTCAGAGACGCGGGTCACCGACGCGGGCCTTGCGCAATTGAAAGACTTGGACGAACTGGACACGCTGTTCCTCGACGACACGAGCATCACAAGCAACGGTCTGGCAAGCCTCGGCGAACTCAAGAACCTGAAGATGCTCAGCTTGCAGCGAGCCACGAACGTGACCGATGCGGCCGTGCCCCATATCCTGCATCTGCAGAAATTGCTGAAAATCGACCTCAGCGATTGCCGAGTCTCGGCCAAAGGCCTCGCCGTTCTCAGAGCCGCCCTGCCGAACCTCTACGTCACGTGGTCCGAGCCGAATTACACGGCAGCCAGCGCCGTGTTCGGCGCCAAGGGAACGGTCGACGTGCGGCTCGACGCCACCGGCGAGAAGCGGCACATCAAAACAATCAGCGAGCTGCCGACGGGGCCTCTGCACCTCGTGGGAGCCCGATTGAGCGGCTCGCGCGTGATAATCAACCAGTCCTTGCTCTCACTGATGAACCCAGGACTCGATGCACTCGTCTCTCTCGACCTGTCAGACGCCGTGATCGATGACGTCGACGTCGGGCGACTGACATCGCTCGCGGCCCTTCGCGACCTGAAACTTGCCCGCACGCCGATCACAGACGCCTGCCTGCCCCACCTCGGTGCCTTTCGCGCCTTGGAACGTCTCGAACTGGACGACACGGCCCTCCACGGCCACGGACTGTTGCATCTGCAAGCACTCCCCCACCTCCGCGAACTGAGTCTCGGCTGCCCGCACCTGACCGAACTATTTCTCGTCGAACTGTCCGGCTTGAAGAAACTGGAACGCCTCTCCCTTGCCAAAAGCAACGTCTCCAATGAGTCGGTCCCTCTCCTCACGCGGATCACCCAACTGCAAGAACTCAACCTGAGCGACACGAAAGTCACGGCCAGCGGAGTTTCCTCGCTGAAAAAAGCACTTCCAGGGTGCCGAATTGTCGCGACGACGGCTGATCGACCATCGTCCAACCGCTAGAAGGATCAGTTAGACACTCGGTCTGTGAAGCGTGCCGAGTCTTTTTGCCTTGCACCCTCTGTTCGCTACCCTTCCCGCCCGGTGTAAAGCGGCTCGATCACATTGCCGCTGTTCAATCGATGGGACCGTCCCTGGATGTCGACGAATTCCGATGTCGGATCGATCCCCAACGCCGAGTAAACGGTTGCTGCGACGTCGGAATGGCGATAGGGACGGGTGACCGGATGGGCGCCGATCGCATCCGAGCGGCCGATCACCTGCCCGCCGCGGACGCCGGCACCCGCAAACAGACCGAAAAAGCAGTCCATCCAGTGATCGCGGCCCGCACTCGTGAAATGCGGAATTAATCCGTTGGGTGGCACCAGCTTCGGCGTACGCCCGAACTCGCCCATCATGACGACCAGCGTTTCCTCGAGCAGCCCGCGGGTGTGCATCTCATCTATCAGGGCGGCGATCCCACGATCGAATTGCGGCAGCAATTGCTTGCGGAGGCTGGAGAAATTGTTGTAATGCGTGTCCCAAAATGCATAATTCGTGATATTCGCCTGCACGATCGGAATGCCCGCCTCGATCAATCGCCTCGACATGAGCATCGACTGACCGAACGCATTCCGACCGTACCGCTCACGCACCGCCGCCGGCTCTTCCTCGACCGCCAACGCCCGCGCAAGCCGACCGTTGGTCAACATGCGAAACGCCTCTTGGCGGTCGTGATCATAATTCCGCGTTTTGAACGACGCTTCCAGATGCGCATGCTGGCGATCGAGCGCGGCCAACAAGTCCCGCTTGGAGGCCATGCGTTTGATCGACAGACCGACGGGCGTCCGCAGGCTGTCGTCGACGCGATAATTCCGATCGGCGGGATTGCTGCGGACCTGAAAGGGATCAAACTTGGCTCCCAAGAGGCCGGCATTCTGGGCGGGATACAACCCCGTTGCGGGATCGAGGATTTCGCCAGGCAGGACAACGCTGGCGGGCAAACCGTGCCCCTGCCTCGAGCGTCGAAAATACTCGACCCCCGCGCACCACGAAGGCCAATCATGCCGCGACGCGGCCAGGCCCGCGCCCGGCGGAAGTTCATCAACACCCGCCAGCATCCCCTGCACGGCGAACCGGTGATCGCCATAGCCGGGATTGCACGACATCGAGCGGACAAGCGACCAGTGACGCATCCGCTGAGCCATTTGCGGCAAGTGCTCGCAGATCTGCACGCCGCTGACAGACGTATCGATCGGCCGAAACTCGCCGCGGCACTCGTCGGGTGCTTCGGGCTTGGGATCGAACGTATCCAGATGACTGGGACCGCCGAACAGGAACAGAAACAGCACCGACTTGGCCCGCGGAGCCGCAGCCACCTCCGCCCGCGCCCGTCCAGCGACGAGCGTCGAAAGTCCCAAGCCGAGAGCCGTCGAACAGCCCACCTCAAGCAAATTACGCCGCGTGAGGCGACCGATGTTCGCTGCAGAATCCGACATCTTCCAGTTCACCTCTCGGACCAGTGGAAGTCGCTCCGAGTTTAAGTGGCGCGCAAGTCGCGAACAAGTACGCCGCAAACCGCATCCAGCGTCGCAAACGCCCTTCCGGCTCCCTTGGCCTCTCCCCGCACTCCGAACCCCACACCCTTGGGCTATAATCACCCTTCGCAAACAACGGGAAGAACCAATGGTCCACATTGTTCGGCAGGCAAGCGATTCGCCGACTGTCGGCGACGACGCGATGCAGGCGTTTCGCGATCAGTGGCAGGTCTATCAAAAGCTGGTGGACAACAACTACCTGTCGCACCGCGAGGTCCGCGACATTCTGCGCCGCCAACTCGCCGAGACGATCACGCGCCCCTTTCGCTTTCTCGACCTGGCGTGCGGCGACGCGAGCATGACGGTGGCCACACTCAAAGAGACGCCGGTGACCGAGTATCACGGCATCGACCTGTCAGCCCCGGCCCTTGCGATGGCAAAGAAAACGGTGGAGTCGCTCGCCTGCCAGTTCCGCCTCGAACAAAACGATTTCGTCGCCGCGATCCGCGAACGCACCGAACCGGCCGACGTGGTCTATATCGGCCTCTCCCTGCACCATCTGCAAACGCCGGAAGACAAGCGGCAGTTCATGCGCGCCGTCCGCTCCGCCATCGGCGACAGCGGCCTCTTCCTGATCTTCGAGCCGGCCAGCCTGGAGGGCGAAACTCGCCCCGCTTTCCTCGAGCGCTACGAGACCTTCATCCACGCGGCCTGGACCGCCCTCACGCCCGCGGAAAAAGACATCCTCTGGACCCACGTCCGCACATGCGACTTCCCCGAGCAACCCTCCACCTGGGCCCAACTCGGCCGCGACGCCGGCTTTAGCGAAGTGCACGACCTCTTCACAGATGCCCCCCAACTCCTGAAAGTCTTTTCGTACCGGCCCTGACACTTCGAGTCCTCGCTGCCTGCCCCACCCCAATTCGCGACAAGTCTGCGATTCGCTTTTCTCGTTACGCGGTAAAGACTTGCGGCGATTTCGTTGGCACCGCCTCGCGGAAGTCGCCGAAACTTCTAAATTTGCTGTAACATGTCCCGAGAGTCTTCGCTTAGACCGTTGGATCGTTACCGTCTTTGCGAATCGGACGCAGCCTCAAACCAGGGAGCCGAATCAGATGAACCACAACATTACAAAAACGATCGCGGTTGCCTGCGGCCTGGCGCTGACGGTCTCGACGCTGGCCGGAATTTCCTTTGCCCGCGGCGGATCAGGTGGCGGCCGCTCGTCGAGCGGGATGAGCCAATCCAGCGGCCGCTCGATGCAACCCTCGAACAACTTCTCCCGCAACACACCCTCGAATTTTAACAGCGTCAACCGTACGAATAGCTTCACAAAGACGAATAGCAACTCGCACATCGGAAACTCCAAGAACAGCTTCGTCAGCAACAAGTTCCAGAAGATGACGATGCAAAAGTTCTCCAAGTCCAAATCCCAGGCCTGGAAAAAATACTGTGGTTGGGGCAAGTTCTGTGGCCCTTGGGGCTGGGACTTCGGCTGGGGTTGGGGATGCTGGGATTCGCCATGGTGCTACGGCTGGTGCTGGTACGAACCGGTCGCGGACGTCGCCTATTACAACCCTTATTGCGATTGCGCGGGAACCGTCGTGGATGGCATCGATTACTCGGCCCCGATTGCCAAAATGTCGCAGAACACGGTCAACGGCGACGATTCAGACGCCTTCGCCGCGTCCCGAGAGGCCTTCGCACAGGGAGACTTGGACGTGGCTCTGAAGACGATCTCGCTCGCCGCTCTGCAGTCGCCACAAAACCAAGACATACACCAATTCCACTCGCTCGTGCTCTTCGCGAAAGGCGAGTATTGCAAGTCGGCCACGGTCGCGCACGTCGTCCTCGAAGCCGGCCCGGGTTGGACTTGGAACACGCTCCAAGCCTTCTACCCCTCTCCTGAGATTTACACCGAGCAACTGCGGCGGCTCGAGCACTTTGCCAACGACCACACCTCGGATGCCAACGTGCGTTTTCTGCTCGGCTATCACTACTTGATGCTGAATTACACCGACTCGGCGCAGCGTCAATTGACGCAGCTCGTCGACATCGAGCCTAGAGACAAACTGGCGGCCAGTATCCTCGGCGGAATTAACACCGCGACCGCCGCAAAGAACGACACCGTGAAAAATGATACTGCAAAAATTGAAGCCGTAAAAATTGAGACCGTAAAAAATAACACGGTAAAAAACGACACCGTACGAAATGACACCGTAAAGCTCGACGCCCTGAAGACGAAGACGTCCAAAACCAACACGTACGAGACCGACACGCCCGATACCGAGACCGTTAAGAGCAACACCGCTAAAAC
>CAYWOV010000087.1:0-8445 GCA_964459965.1 uncultured Planctomycetaceae bacterium
TTTAGACCCGCACTGGGATGCTCAAAGACAATTTCAGGCAGCCTGTGCGCTGGCGACCTACGCACCCAACGATCAGCGATGGAGTCGGCTGAACAAGCTCGTGGCAGGCCGGCTGGTGACTCTGGAGGCCTCGGCGCTCGTTCCCTGGCGCGAGGCCCTGCTCCCCGCCAAAGCGCAATTGATTGAGCCTCTCACCGCCATCTTTCAAGACACAAGTCAGGACACTCTATCTCGTCGCTTTGCCACCGAGACGTTGGCCGACTATCTGTCGGACCGTCCCGACGAGCTCTTCAATCTAATGGCCGAGAGTCAGCGGCTTCAATTTGTGGTCCTGTTTAACAAGTTGGTCCCTTATAAGGACCGGGCGATCGCGCTGGCTCTGGGTGAACTCGACACGCATCCGTCCCAAAAGGCGACAGACCGGGAGAGGGAAGTCCTTGCCAAGCGACACGCGAACGCTGCGGTGGCTTTGCTTCGGCTCGGTGCGCCTCAGGCGGTCTGGCCCTTGTTGCGCCGTACGCCCGATCCCACGACCCGAAGTTACATCATTGATCGGATGGCCAATGTTGGAGTCGACCCTGAGATTCTCTGGAACCGGTTGACCGTCGAATCGGATGCCTCTGCGAAAGCCGCGCTGATCCTGTCGCTGGGCCATTATCCTCCCGACCTGCTCGCGCTGAAGGATCCCGCCACGAGACGGTCGATGATGCTCGACGTTTACCGGAATGACGTCGATCCCGGCGTGCACGGCGCAGCAGCGTGGTTACTGCGACACGGGAACGCTCAGGATGAAATGAAGCGGTGTGATGAGAGTCTTTCAATCGGCAAGGCAGAAGACGGCCGTCGTTGGTACATCACTCATCAGGGTCACACGATGACGCTGATCATGGGCCCGGTGGAATTTTTGATGGGCACCCCACCGACTGAGAAGAGCGATTGGTCCGGCGAAATCCAGCATCGTGTGACGATCAATCGTTCATTTGCGATCGGCACCACGGAGATCACGGCCGAGCAATACCGCCAATATCAGCCTGAGCTTCCGCTCGTCGCCTCCGAACGTCCGACGAAGGACTGTCCCATCACTTACGCGACCTGGTACGACGGTGCAAAGTATTGCCGTTGGCTCAGTGAGCGTGAGAAAATTCCTGAAAGTGAGATGTGCTATCCCCCGATTGAGCAAATCCGCCCCGGCATGATAATCCCGGCGAACTATCTCGAACGGTCGGGTTACCGGTTGCCGACCGAGGCGGAATGGGAATATGCCTGTCGGTCCGGATCGACAACGGTCCGATTTTTCGGCTTGTCCTCGGAATTGTTGCCCAGATACGCCTGGTACGTAAGAAACTCAAACGAGCAGGCCTGGCCGGTGGGAAGTTTGATGCCGAACGATTTGGGGCTCTTCGATGTTTACGGCAACGTTGTGGAGTGGTGCCAGGACACATTTGCGGACGATTACGACAAGTCGCCCGGAAAGAATGACCTGGACCGAAATGTGGATGTGAGCCACGAAAGACTGCAAAAGGGAGGCGCTTTTACACAGATTAGTTCGGGAATCCGCTCGGCGGCCAGGTCGTGGACCGCGCCCGATATCACGAGTTCGCGAACCGGTTTCAGGATCGCGAGAACGATCCGCTAAGGCGTGATGACTCGAATGTGGTGTGGCGACATCGCCGCCTTGCCAGGTCATCCTTCGAGGCGTCAGTAGACTGAGATCGCGTTAGCGGCCGATAAGGTGGCTGGACTTTGAAACGCTAGGGCAGACCAGCTTCGGAAACAAGAGCCCCAGCGTCGGCTCGTAATGTTTCCAGCGGGCGACGGAGCGCGAGTAAATGGGTTGCCGCACCTGGCTGATGCTGGCGGTCCGTACGGGCCGCTTGCCTTCGTGAAATGCAAGGCAGGCCGGCTCCCAGGTCAGGTCGCACCAGGCCACGAGCCGCCGAGCCACCCCTTCCAGGTCGGCCACCGTCTCCTCGTAGTCCACTTCCAGGACCGACACGGGCAAGACCTGCCGCCAATGCTCCCAGAGGCGGCGGTACTCCGCGAAGCGAGACTCAATCGTTTCGACGTCATTGGCCCAGCGGATTTGGCGAAAGTTGGTCATCCAGCACGAGACGGCAATGTCCCGCAGGTCCCGGCGACAATGGATGAACTTCGCATTCGGGAACAGGGTGGCCAACAGGCCAAGATAGATGTGATTCTCCGGCATTTTGTCCACCACGCGCGGCCGCGCAGCGTTCAGTTGGCAGAGCCGCGCCAGATGGCGCTCGGCGATCCGGCGGGCGGTCGCTCTGTCCAGCTGCGCAAGGGCGCTCAAGCGCTGGGTGTCGTCGGCCGCGAGCGCCTCGAAGTCGTCCCGGCCGAAGCGGAGCTCGCCGGCCCCGAACACCTGCGAGTGGGCAGCCAGGATTTGCTCGGTCAGCGTGGTGCCTGAGCGCGGCAGTCCGACGATGAAGATCGGGCGCTGGGTCTCCAAGCCGAAGCCCCGCACCCGCTCGAAAAAGGCCGGCGTACAGACCGCGATCATGCCGGAAATAAACTCCTCATGTGCGTCCGCGTCGTATTCCAGGCGACGCTTCCGAGCCGCGGCCAGCGCCAGCGAGTTCGCCTCTCGCAGCGACTCGCCCGCCGCGTCGTAGTCTCCGCGGGCATCGAGCACCTGGGCCAGGCCGAAATGCAGGGCACAGCGGCGGTCCGGGTGGAGATCGGGGTCGGCCAGGAGTTCATGCATGAGGGCGAGATCCGCGTCGGGCAACTTGGCGCGCAGCAACGTGGCCAGCGACGCGTAGGCCCCGGCGAAGTGCGGATCGTAGCCGAGCGCCGTGCGCCAGCAGCGTTCCGCATCGGGGAAGTCGCCCAACTCTTCGCGCACGGTCCCCAGCGCATAAAGGGCGGCGGGCAGCTCCGGTTTGTGCCGCAGGGCCTCGCGGTAATGAGACTGCGCCTCCTCGAACTCCCCCTGTTCGTGCCGGATGCCGCCCAGAGCGACGTGAGCCTCCGCGTAAGTTGGATCGAGTTCCAGTGCCCGACGGCAGACGGCCAGGGCCTCGTCGTGCTTCTCCCACTCAGCCAGTACGCTGGCAAGGTTGGAATGAAAACGTGCCACCCCGGGTTCAAGCTCGATCGCCCGTTGATACCAGGCCAGAGCATCGTCGAGAGCATTCTCTTCCTGCAGCGCCTGGCCCATGTTGTTGTAGGTCATGGCCAGGTTGGGGTTGATCCGCAGCGCCTCGGCGTACGACTGCCGGGCCTCGGCGAGCCGCCCGATCTCGCGCAGCGAGTTGCCGAGATTGTTGCGTGCCTCGGCCAGACTGGGGCGCAGCCGGACCGCCGTTCGCAGGTGGGCGAGCGCTTCGTGCGGCTGGTGCCGGTCCAGCAGCATCTGACCGAGATTGCTGTGCGCCTCGGGAAGATTGGGGTCCAGCTGCACGGCATGGCGGAAATGAGCCAAAGCGGCGGCGGTGTCTCCCTGCAGCCGCAAGGCGTTGCCGAGATTGCTGCACGCCAGGGCAAAATCGGGACGTAGCCGTAGCGCCGCGCGAAAGTGCTCGGCGGCGGCATCGACCTGACCCTGCGCCAGCAGCGCGTTGCCGAGGTTGTTGGCTGTATCGGCATCGTTGGGTTGCAGCTCAAGCGCGGTGCGGCCCGACGCCACCGCTCTGTCCAGCTGGCCCAAGGCGCGATGGACCTCGGCCAGGTTCGCATGGTACGCAGCAGCCCGGGGATTCTGTGCGATGGCCCTGCCGATCCAATCCAGCGCCCGCACATTGTCCCCCTGCTGGTGGGCCACGACACCCAGAAGGTGCAGCGCATCCGGCTGATCCGGTTGCGCGACTAGGATCTCGCGATAGATCAGGGCAGCCCCATCGAGTTGACCGCGCTGATGCCGCTCGATGGCTTCGCGGAAAGCGTTTTCCATGGCAAAGTCCCAAAGCAATTGACTCGAGAACGCGGCCCCGTTCGGCCCAAAAACGGGGCCGCGGACTGTCTACGCTGAAGGCTCGCTACCCGATTGGCCCCCCGCTGGCGAAGTTTTCGATACTGGGGTTGTTGGAGGCGCTGGCGCTGTTGTTACCCAGGTTGGCCGAGGTAGACGAGTCCAGCGTCAGCGTGGTTCCCGTTACCTCGTAGATGCCGCCGCCGTACCCAAAGTTTGGCGAGCCCGTAAGCGGGTTATAGTCACCGCCGGCCAGATTGTTTTGGATGAAATCGGACTTCAGGTGAATCGTCCCACCGCCCGCATAGAGGCCTCCGCCCGCGGCCGCAGCCCCTTGGGCGTGGCCGCCGCTCGGGGTCCCTTGCGCGCTCGCTCCTACCGCGGCATTGCTCTCGAATTGGGATTTGGAAATCGTGACGGTGCCCGATTCCACATCCACGCCGCCCCCTCGTCCGACGCCGCCGTCCCCGGGCAAACCTGCCTTAGGGTTCAGCGCACTACCCCCGATGCCGCCAATCGCGTGATCGAAGTCGAACGTGCAACTGGCAACTGTGATCGTGCCGCCGGCCACAAAAAGCCCGCCGCCGGCGCCGGTGGCCCCGTTACCGCCGGCGCCGCCGCTCTTGCCGGTCCCGGCGAGAGAGCGTGTCAACCGGAAGGCCGGCACGGTCAACCCGCCAGAGGCGCTGTTCGAGTTGATCGTGTCGGAGACCAGGCTGGCATTTTGGTCCAGATAGATCCCCCCGCCGAAGCCGCCGGTATAGGAACCGCCGGCCCCGCCGAAGCCGGGAAAGCCGTTGCCGCCAGCTCCGGGTCGATTCTCTTGGGCCGTATTGTTCGAGACGAGTGCATTTTTCAGAGTGACGGTGACAGCGACGTTGGAGGTGGCATACAGGCCCCCGCCGGACCCGGTGCCGCTATTGCCCCCCTTGCCTCCCGTGGTGGCACTGCCGATGGCGGCGCCGCCATTGCCGCCGCCGCCGCCGAGGGCCTGGTTGTTTTCGATGGTCGGCGAAACGGTCAGGGTCAGGGTTGTGGCGAAGGCATCAACGCCGCCGCCGACGGCGGTGCCGCCATTGCCGCCGTTGCCGCCGCCGGTGAAGTTCCCGCTGCCGCCATTGCCGCCTGCGCCGCCCAAGGCCTCGCAGTCAATTACATTGATGAAGTCGCTGTCGGTGACCGTCCCGCCGCTGGCGTAAATGCCGCCACCGCCGGCGTTCCCTCCGGCGCCGCCGTTGCCGCCTTGCCTCCCGAAGCCGCCGGCGCCGCCGTCGCCGCCAAAGGCTTCGTCAGTATCGAATGTGAAGCCGGTCAGCGTCGCCTTGGCAGTGCTGCTGCTGCCGCTGACGAACAGGCCGCCGCCCAAGGCGCTTCCGCCGACGCCGCCACTGGCGTCACTGGTGCCACGGGCTCCACCGGTGCCGCCACCGGCTTGGCAGTTCTCGACGACGGTTCCGCTTGTGGAAGACAAGGACGTCGCTGTGGTCGTATTGGCAAAAACGCCGCCGCCGCTGGCGTTGCCGCCGACGGCGTCGGTGCCGGGAGCGCCGTAACCGCCATAGACAAAGCAAGACTCGATCAGGTTGTTGCCATTGAACTTCAGCGTGCCGCCGGCGGTGCTGTAAATGCCGCCGCCTGCCGCGCTGTTGCCCGCACCGCCACTGGTGAAGCCCGTGCCCCTGGCTCCGTTCTCGAACAGCTGCACGCCTCCGTCGACGTTCAGGGTCCCGTTATTGAAGATGGCGCCGCCTTCCGCCGATGTGCCGGAGCCTAGTGCTGAGCCTCCCTGTAATTCGATATTCTTCAAGACTAGCGAACCCCCCGAACCCGGGGCAATCTCGAAAAAGCGCATCGCCGACCCGCTGCCATTCTCGACGATGTTGCCGTTGCCGTTGATGGTCAGGGTCGAAGCGACCGTGCTGCCGATGACCGGCAATCCATTGGGCCCATTCGTGGTGTTATTCACCGCGGTCAAAACATATGAGCTGGTGCCGGTCAGGTTAATGGTGTTGGCCGAAGCGCCATTCGTGTTGGCCTTGGCGATGTCGGCGATCAGCGCCGCTGTGGTCGCCGCGTTGAATGCGGAAAGGCAGAGTCGATTTTCCAAGGCCTCGACGTACAGACGACGCTTCATCTTGCGCCGTCGTGCCGCCGGCTTGGCGTATCGGGGATAGTTCCGGATCCAGAGTCGCAGTTCGTCGAACCACATGGTTCACCTCGGGGGGGGTTAATGTCCAAGGATCAATCGGCTCGCCGGCCTCACCAGGCGATCCACTCTTCCATGCGAATTCGGCGGACCGGTCTGTTGAAAAAAAACCGAAAAATCCTGAAATCAGCGATTCCGATTTCGTCCCGCATTTGTGGGCTATCGTCTCGCTCGTGAACACTCCGTGCCGCGAGTCGGCCACCTCGGTGCATTCGAGCGCGGCGTCAACACGGAGGATCGCGCCCCGTCCCACTCAATTTCTCTCCAAACAAAAAGCCGAGAGGTCGGTTCAACCTCTCGGCCGGAGTCCGTCTTTCCTGCGGTCAACCGCTCACGCTACTTCGCTCGGTCGGACAATTGGAATGGAGTTTCCATGGCCGCCGAGCCGTTCGCTCGATGCACAACGAATTTCGCTTGCATGGGCGCGGTCATCTCGAGCTTTGGTAACGTGAGGCTCACGGACTTTTCAGTCCAGCTCACCACGTCAGTCGGAAGAATCATGTTCCCCGCCACGATCGTGACACGGCCAGGTTGAGCGCCGAAATCCGAACCATCCAGCTTGATCGTTGCGCCTGCCGGAACATTTGTCAGGTTTGCGGCGTCACCGGCGGCGGCATCATTGGCCGTCGCAGCCGCCGTGCTGTCTGCCGCTGTGCTGTCTGCCGCGGGGGCGGCAGCGGTGACCGGGGACGATCCGCCAAAATACGCGACGCCGGCAACCGAAAGTCCGTTGCCGTGCGGCGGGTTCGGATGGTGCTTGGGAGGAGGATTGGGCTTCACGGGTCCCGTGCTGCCGAATGGGGGATTGAGGTGATGGGGGAATGGTTCGTACGTCGTCCCGCCTGCGACGGGATAATCTCGGTGCGGCGGTATTCCTGAGGTGGGTGCGTCTCCGGCGGGATAATCTTGCTTCGGTGGTATGCCTGAAGTGGGTGCGGCTGCGACGGGATAATCTCGCTTCGGCGGTATGCCTGAAGTGGGTGCGCCGGCGACGGTTTGGTGCTCCACAATCGGGAGGCCATTGATTCGCCCCGGTTCCGATTTGTGCCGGTCGTGGAGGGGGTGGTCGAGAACCGGGAGGCCATTGATGCGGCCTGGCATTGAGCCATAACCCGAATTCAAAATCGTTATTGACCCGCCCCCTCTCGAAGATCCATTCGAGCCAGCTTGGTGCTTGGGCGGATTCTGCTTCGATTGATGCTCCGGCTTGTCGTTCGGGAGCGGTTCCCTCTTCGGGGCCGCGGGTCCTCTGGCCGAAACGGCCGACGACACGAGGGCGACGGTCGTCAATGTCGCGAACAGTGTGATTCGATTGAACGGAGGTCGCATGACTCAGACTCCTTTGCAAGAGCGCGTGGGGTGTTTCATTTGTTGAGTTCGGGGTCCATCGCCCCGTCGCCTTTCCATGCGAAATCCACGAACGAATCTGTGGGCAAAAATAAGAAAAACTGCGAGGTCTCTCCGACAAAGCGGCAAACGCAGCGTGCCCTGCGATATTGTCCACCGCGACTCGTACCAAATTCCTTGAAGCGTGAGACCTCGACGCTGCTATACTCTTCTGAATGTGCGATGTGACGGCACTTCTCTCGGCGATTCACGGCGGCGATCGCAAAGCCGCCGAGAAGCTCTTGCCGGCCGTCTACGACGAGCTCCGCAAGCTCGCGGCGCACCGCATGGCTCAAGAGCGGCCGGGGCAGACGCTCGACGCGACGGCCCTGGTCCACGAGGCCTATTTGCGGCTGGTGAAAATCCCCAATTCCGAGCAGTGGGACGGGCGCGGGCATTTCTTCGCGGCCGCCGCGGAGGCCATGCGACGAATCCTGGTGGAAAAGGCCCGCCAGAAGCAGAGCCTCAAGCGCGGCGGCCTACGGCAACGAGTCTTTGTCGAGGACGTCGCCGGGCCGGACGAAGACAGTCGCTTGCTGGCCCTGGACGATGCATTGACGCGGCTCGCGGCGGAAGATCACCTGGCGGCGGAAGTCGTGAAGATGCATCATTTCTGTGGCTTGGGCCACGAAACCGTGGCCGAATCCCTGGGTTTGACCGTCAATCAGGTTCGCCAGAGATGGACCTACGCCAAGGCGTGGCTCGCGCGTGATCTGAAGCGCTAATTTTTGAATCTTTCGAACTTTTTTTGGACAGGCCGCCCCGCCGCTAACGCATTGAATACGGTTGGCTCGGAGGGTTTCTATGCCGCTTGACCCCGGTCGCGTGCAGGCCGTCTTTCTGGCAGCCGTCGAATCCAATGATCCCGCGGAGCGGGCCAAGATCCTGGACGCCCGGTGCGCCGACAATGCCGAGCTGC
>CAYWOV010000088.1:0-8437 GCA_964459965.1 uncultured Planctomycetaceae bacterium
CTAAGAGCCTGCGCTCCTCGTTCCACACCACAATCTGTGTGCTGGAGGGGCTGCTCGAGTACGAGCGTGCCGTCGGGTCCACACCAGAAATCACGGCAACCAGACGGCGCGGCGAGGAATACCTGCTCAAGCGGGCTCTCTTCAGACGGCTCTCGACCGGCGAGGTCGCGCATCCGGCGTTCCTGAAGTTCGCGTATCCGCCCCGCTACCACTACGACGCCCTGCGTGCGCTCGACTACCTCAGGGCGGCCGGCGTTCAGCCCGACGAGCGCGTCGGGGATGCCGTGCACATCGTCGAAAGCAGGTCGATGGTCGCTGGCTCCTCGATGACGCGCACGACGAGGCGCTCGCCTTCCCGTTCGGCGAATCCGTGGGTGAACCGAGTCGCTGGAACACGCTCCGGGCGCTGCGGGTGCTCCGTCGGTACGAGCGACGAGCGACGAGCGCTCGAGCCGGCCTCGCTACGGTTTACTTGAAGGAGTGACGACAGCCTCAAAGAATGTCGCCTCGACAAAGCATCTGCATACGCCGCCCGACGCCTCGCCACCTTCTGGATGCCGAAAGGAGCCAAGATGCCCAAGCTTCGCGTCGAGAGTTTTTCAATCTCCCTTGATGGCTACGGTGCCGGCCCCGACCAAGACCTCTCCAATCCACTGGGTGTCGGCGGCCGTGCTCTGCATGAATGGGCTTTCGCCACACGGACTTTTCAACGAATGTTTGGCCAAGAGGGCGGATCAACCGGCACGGACGATGAATTCGCGGCGCGGGGCTTTGAGAATTTTGGCGCATGGATCCTCGGTCGGAACATGTTCGGACCGATCCGAGGTCCCTGGCCGGATGAAAACTGGAAGGGGTGGTGGGGCGACAACCCCCCGTACCATACTCCCGTGTTCGTGCTCACCCATCACCCGCGGGCGTCGATCACAATGAACGGAGGCACGACTTTCCATTTTGTAACCGACGGAATTCATGCTGCGCTGGAACGAGCCAAAGGGGCCGCGAAGGATCAAGACGTCCGGCTCGGCGGCGGAGTCGCGACAATTCAGCAATACCTGGCCGCGGGTCTGATTGACGAGATGCACCTGGCCATTTCACCCACCGTGCTGGGTTCCGGGGAGAGTCTGTTCGCGGGAATCGATGTCCTGAAACTCGGTTATCAATGCGCGGCACACGTTCCGACAGCGAATGCGACGCATTTGATTCTTACGAGGAGGGCGTAAGTTGCGCATCAGGCCGGGGAAGTAGATCGACATGCGTTGGCGCGCCAGAGGCACGATAATAGGTCGGGCTGCGGGTGCCGGTGTTTTCCGACTTGCCGTCCGGAGCGGTTTTCGCAAACGCGTATGTCGACACGAGGTGGGCTCAATGCAGTGGATTCTCGAGAAAGTCAAAGAGCTGGACCGTGCGGACGAACTGCGGCCGCTGAGGGACATGTTTGCCCGGCCTGCGGACACGCTCTACTTCAACGGGAATTCGCTGGGCCTGATGCCCAATCAGGCGAAGAGCTGCGTGCTGGATGTGCTCGACACGTGGGAGTCAATCGCCGTCGAGGGCTGGTTTCGCGGTTCGGAAACCTGGCTGAATTTGAGCGAACGCATCTCCGCCTTGGCGGCGCCCTTAGTCGGCGCAGAGTCCGCAGAGGTGACGATTGCCAGTTCGACGACCATCAATTTGCATCAGTTCCTTGCGACGCTTTATCGACCGTTGGGCTCGAAGCGAAAGATTCTCGTCGACGAGACGATCTTCCGATCTGATCTTTACGCGATCCGCAGCCATCTGAAATTGCGAAACCTCGATCTCGACGATCACCTGGTGATGGTCCCCGTCCGCGACGGGTTCTCATTGTCGGAAGACGACCTGGTCGAACGGATGACGGGCGACGTCGCCATCGTCGTATTGCCTTCGGTCGTCTACCACACGGGCCAGTTGCTCGACATGAGCCGTTTGGTCCGCGCCGCCCGCGAGCGGGAGATCGTGATTGGCTTCGACTGCAGCCATTCGGTCGGCTGCATTCCGCATGAACTCAGCCGTTGGGGAGCCGACTTTGCATTTTGGTGCGGCTATAAGTATTTGTGCGGCGGACCGGGAGCTGTGGCGGGGCTGTACCTGAATCGACGCCACTTCGGTTGTACGCCGGGAATCGCGGGATGGTTCGCAAGCAACAAGAATTCGCTTCTCGAGATGCCGTTGCATCTGGACGCAGCGCCAGATGCCGCGACGCTACAGATTTCGACACCCTTCGTTCTCAGCATGGCTCCGCTGTTGGCTTCGCTGTCGATCATTTCCGAGGCGGGCATTCACGCGCTGCGGGCCAAGTCGTTGCGATTGACGGGGATGATGATGGATTTGATCGACGAGCAGTTAGTCGGCACGCGGCTCTCGCTCGTGACGCCGCGGGATGAGCGGCGTCGAGGCGGCCACATTTCACTCGTCCACCCACGGGCCGAGCAGCTCTGCCTTTCGATGCGGCAACAAGAGGTTATTGCCGACTTTCGCCGGCCCGACATGATGCGGCTGGCTCCCAGTCCCCTTTACACATCCTTCGAAGACTGTCTCGAAGCGGTCCAACGGTTGACGGCGATCATGCACGAGTATGCGTAAGTCGATTTCGATGGCCGCACGCGTTTTGGGCTGCTTTTCATCCTCGCATCGCGGTCGCCCGCACCGATTGCGGCATTCCGCAGAGTTAAGGAAGTCTCCCGAATGTCGCGGCAATGGTGGCCGATAATTTCGGGTAGTGGTACGGTAGGACGCCGGCGCTCGCACGGATCAGAACCTCCGGCTCGAGCGCCGGTTTCTTTTTGGTTTCGGCGATCCCGCGGGTCCGGCGGCGCGACGATCTTCCGAACGTAAAGCGGCCTGCCGAACGTAAAGTTTGGCGACCTTCTCGAGCGTTGACATGGACGGCCTTTGCTCGCGCGCCTGCGCTGAGCTCGGCACGGTGTTGTTCGGAAGAGTCCTGTCGATGCGCGCCTGTCACCCTTTTTCGTTCCGGCGTTTGCGTTCTCTCCGGGAGCGGGTCGAGCGACCCGATGGAACCACCTTCTTTCCGCGCGGCTTGACGAACGAGGACGCGTTGCCTTTGAATTGTGGAGTGCGGGGCTTTCGAGCGGCTCATTAGGCGGTGCGGATTGCGCGATGTGAACGGAGCCGTCCCTGGGGTTGGCCCGTTGCTGCGCGGTGACGAATGCGGTTTGATTCGTTTCAGTTCGCCGTCTTTTTTCCGGTCGTCGTGGCCCTGTTTTGGTGCACGCCCCAGCGGCTGCGTTGGGTGCTGCTGCTGGTCTCCAGCTACTACTTTTACATGTGCTGGAGGCCGCCATACGCGATTCTGTTGGTTGTGATCACGGCGATCGATTTTTGCGTCGGCCGGGCGCTCGGTCGCGTGACGGGATCGGCCTCTCGGCGGGCGATCCTGCTCGTCAGCGTCGCGGCGAATCTCTCGATTCTGTTTGTCTTCAAGTACTACCCCTTCGTGGCCAAGACGCTGAACAGCTGGCAACGGAACAATCTGTATCCCGATCTGGCTATTGTGCTGCCGATTGGGCTCTCGTTTCACACGTTCCAGTCGATGGGTTACATGTTCGACGTCTATCGGCGGAAGACGGAGCCGGAGCGGCACTGGGGGACGTTTGCCACATTTATCGTGTTTTTCCCGCAACTTGTGGCCGGGCCGATCGAGCGGGCCGGCGAGATGTTGCCGCAACTGCATCACTACAAGAATTTTGAGTACCGGCGGGTCACCAGCGGTCTCAAGCTGATGGCTTGGGGGCTGTTTAAAAAAGTCGTGGTGGCCGATCGCTTGGGGACGCTGGTCGATCCGATCTACGCCAACCCGGGGGTCGTTTCCGCTCCGATGTTGGTCCTGGCAACGGTGGCCTTCGGCTACCAGATTTATTGCGACTTCTCGGGTTACACGGATATCGCGATCGGTTCGGCCGAAGTCTTGGGAATCCGCTTGAGACCCAACTTCCGAGCGCCGTACCACTCGGCCAGCCTGCAGGAATTCTGGACGCGCTGGCACATGTCGCTCTCGACCTGGTTTCGCGATTACGTCTACATTCCGCTGGGGGGCAGCCGCGTGTCGCCGCTGCGCTGGGGATTCAACATTCTGATTGTGTTCGCGCTGAGCGGCGTTTGGCACGGAGCGAATTGGACCTTCATTCTTTGGGGGCTGTACCACGGAATTCTCATGATCGCCGAGCGCTGCACGCGGTCTCTCATGAGTGGCGTCTCCGGCCTCGCGCGGCTACGGCCGAGTCCGAATTGGTCGCGGTCCGCAAAAGTCGCTTTAACCTTTGCACTCGTGACGGTCGGCTGGGTGCTGTTTCGCGCTCCGAGCATCCAGGCGGCGGGAACCATCTATTACAAAGTCGGCACGGATTGGGAGTCGTTTCTGACTCTCGAGCGGGTTTTGAGTGAGCTGGCCGTCATCAAATGGCAGCCGATCGACATGGTGGTTACGCTGCTGGCGATCGGCGTGGTCGAGCTTGGAGACACGTTTCAATCGTTCGGGTCCGTGCGAGATTGGCTGTCGCGTCGTCCGTTCGTGGTCCGCTGGGCGGGTTATTACGCCTTGCTGGCGTTCATCATGGTCTTTGGCCGTTTCTCCGGTCAGCCGTTCATTTACTTCCAGTTCTGAGCTTTTGTCTCCATGCTGCAATTTCTCCTCAAATTGGCCCTATTGCTTCCCTTGCTGATCGGAATGGCGTGGGTTAACTGGTCGGTTGATCCCGCGATTCTCTTCGTGGAGCATCGTGACGATCCGTCGCGGCACGCCTATGAAACCATCGTCGCGGACGATCTATTGGCCGGGCGTCCGCATCGCCTCAAGACGATCTACTTGGAGTTGCTCGTCGACGAGCTAATTTTTCGCGGTCGACCGCAGATAGATACGATCGTGCTGGGAACAAGCATCGCCAAGCCGATTCACGAGGGACTCTTCGGCGGCCCGAATTTCTTCAATGCGTCGGTGACCGGGGGACGAATCGAGGAGATGCTCGTCGCCTACCAATTGGCGGTCGACTGTGGCCTAAATCCGCGGCACGTGCTCATCGAAATCGATGGGCGGTCGCTGGGGCAACGTGTCAGGCAGCCGCCATCGAGCACACTGCGCAAGGCATTCAAGCGGCTGGGCATTCCCATCGAGGCCAATCGCGATCCGATTCTGCCGATGATTTGGCGGGCACTGATTCCAGGCGAAGATCGGCCAGGTGCGGGCAAGGAACACGGTGCATTCTACCCTTACGATGAATTGATCTCCCCGCGCTACTTCCAGTTCACTATGGCCTACGTCGTTCGTCGTTGGCTGGCCCACACCGATAAACCTCGCGAATTCGTGTCGCAGTTCGGCGAGGCGAATGAATCATTGCTATATCCCGACGGTTCGCTCGAATGGTGGGGAAACGCGCTGGCCCAGACGCCCGAAACCATTCGCCAGAAATTCGAAGAGACGCTCACGACCTCCGTCGCCGCTGATGAATACCGGCCCGCTGCTGACAAATGCCGCTTGTACGAAACCTTCGTCGCCGACCTGGTACGTTCCGGCGTCTCCGTGGAGTTTGTGCTGTTGCCGCCGAATCCTTGGTACTTTGAGCGGGCCGAACAGGAATGGACGCGGGCCGGTAAAAAGCTTCCCTCGATTGAAACCGAGGCGTTCATCCGCTCGCTGGCCGCGAAATACAACTTGCGCGTCCGCGGTTCACTCGATCCGCGTCATCTCGGTGTGGCGGAAGCAGACTATATCGACGATGTCCATCTCCGCCGCGAGGCGATCGACAGAATCTTCAAAGCGCCGAATGCGAACAGTGGTCGTCCGTAAGTGGCCTCCCCTGTTCAGGCCCGCTCCAGGAAGATCAAAAGACCCGCTTGGAAGAGGCAAATCGCGTATGCGACCGGCACGGCCATTCGCTGCGAGCGGCGGTACAATACCGTCAAGGTCGCCAGCACGATGACGGTGCCGACTCCCTTCGCGGCCAGAAACAGCGTCGGGTTGCCGTGATTGCATTCGAGCAGCCACAATCCGGCCGGGTTCTTCTCGTATTCGCGGATTTCGTCTCCCGTCCGGAGTACGAGGTACCCGTCGTACACGGAAACGGCCCCCACGAAGAGCAACAGGCCGGCAAAAACCAACGCGGCCGGTGCGATCCGGGGTGTTTCGGATGCGGAAAACCTTTCGGCGGTGATGATTGAGGTGCTCATGCTTGGCTCCCCCTTTCCGGGAGTTTCGAGTCATCGGTATTAACGGGCGTCTGGAATGTTTCTTCCGTTCCAAGCGGAAAACAGTGGCCGGCGTTACACATTCGTTGCCGAATCAGGAGTCAGGGCTATTCAATGAGCGACCGAACCGTGTCGATTGAAGGCGTTGAAGTGCCCCGCTTCCTTTACGGAACCGCCTGGAAAGAGGACCAAACGCAACGGCTGACGGAGTTTGCTGTGCGTCAGGGGTTTCGAGGTATCGACACGGCTAATCAACGCCGGCATTACCACGAAGCGGCGGTTGGCCATGGCATTGCAGCGGTGATTCAGAGCGGTCTCGTGACGCGGGACGATTTATTCCTGCAAACGAAGTTCACAATCGTCGCCGGCCAGGACCATCGGCTGCCGTACGATCGGGAGGCTCCGATCGCGACGCAGGTTGAGCAGTCGTTCGCCAGCTCACTTGAGCACCTGAGCACAGATCGCATCGATTCGTATGTGCTGCACGGACCAAGCCAGCGAGCCGGCCTGGGGGCCGCGGACTGGTCCGCTTGGCGGGCCATGGAAGCGATCCACGACAGCGGCCGCGCTCGCCTGCTCGGAGTCAGCAACGTGAGCCTCGAGCAATTGCAACAGCTCAGCCGCGAGGCGCGCATTCAACCGCGTTTCGTGCAAAACCGTTGCTACGCGGTCCGCGGCTGGGATCGACGAGTGCGAGAATTCTGTGCTGCTAACGGCATCGGCTACCAGGGTTTCTCGCTGCTGACGGCCAACCGGGATGCGCTGGCTCGGCCCGATTTGGCCCGCATCGGCGAACACCACGGCCGATCACCCAGTCAAATCGTCTTTCGATTCGCTTTGGACGTTGGCATGGTGGCGCTCACCGGCACGACTAACGCTGACCACATGCGGGCGGATCTCGACGTCTTCGATTTCGAGCTTGAATCGGATGAGGTCAAGCGGATAGAGACGCTGATGGTGAGCGCGTGAAGCGAAGAAGAGCCCGGATGCGAAGCAAATCGCTGATCGCAATATTGGTTTGTTCGACACTCGTTTCATGCCGGAATGAAAAGGTCTTTACTTTGAATCCGGGAGACTTTCAGAAGGCCGTGCCATCAGGATTGCGAGCCATACCGCAGGCGCAGCAAATGCACGAAATATTTCCTCCCGCAGCTCATAGCATTCGCAATCTTCACGAAGATCAAAGAACGGCCGAATGGCAGTCGACTGTTCTCTTCGGCGGTCGCTACATCTTGTGTATGACGGTGCCCGTACGCATGACGGACGACCTTCGGGAAGTCGAAAAGGTCAGCGGGGTCCCCGAGTTCGAACTTATCGAGCTGTCGCAGATAACGAACGATGGACACGTCGCAATGTACGATCCTCATCAAATCCGCCGCTTCAGTGCCGAGGATTGGGCAAAGGTTTATCAGGCACGAAGCGACTTTCAGGTGATTGGAATGACCCTGCAACGACATGAGCCGCCGATCCAGGATTTCGCGCTGTACAACTATTTCACGCTGCGGAAGCCCTACAAGGACGAGCAAACGCGCATAGACTCTCTTCGACGTCAGCAATCTGCCGGTCGGGCACCTGAAGCCAAAGGCCGCACACCGGCTGTTAATAGTAATGCCACTCATCCACCAAGTACGCCGTAAGTCTGCAAGAGACCCGCGTTGTCGATCGGCATGGGCTATGGTTTAGACGTCCGCAGGATGGAACCGTTCGCCCGCCGACGCTTTGCGGCGCAGGGCTTCACACGGTGCCAAACGCGGATGCTCCGCGGAGAGGCGGTCGAGCGTTTCCACGATCTTGGGGATGCCGACCGTGTCTGCGTAACGCAGCGGGCCGCCGCGGAAGGGGGCAAAGCCGGTGCCGAAGACCATCGCCAGGTCGACGTCGTCGGCCGACGCGGCGATTTGTTCGTCGAGGCAGCGGGCCGCTTCGTTGATGATCGGATACACCAACCGCTGCACGATGGCTTCGTGTGACATGGCCCGAGGCGGCGTCGGCGATTGGCGGGCCATGTGGGCGATGGCCTTGGCGACAGCCGGGTTGAGCCGGCGGCCGAAGCGGGATTTCAGAAACATCTTGGGCGGCCCGCTCTTCGCGTCGGCTGAGTCGCGGAGGTAGTTCCACAGCGGGGCCGGTTCCATGCGTTCGCCGTAGGCGGCCCGCATGTTCGCCGAGACGTGGCTGGAGACGCCGATGCCGACCAGGTCGATCAGCTCCAGCGGGC
>CAYWOV010000089.1:0-3887 GCA_964459965.1 uncultured Planctomycetaceae bacterium
CTCGACAGCCAGCGTCCGCGCCAGCGAAGCCAAGGCGGCCTTGCTGGCCCCGAAAGGCCCGCACCCGCCGCGGGCCACGGCCGCGGCCGGCGTCGTCAAAAACACAATCGACGCTCCCGTGTTCAAGTGCCGTTCGAATAGCCGCACCGTTTCAAGCGCTCCATGCAGGTTGACGGCGAACATGGCGGCAACGAATTGCGGCGTCGATTCGAGAAGTGTGGCCGGCTGAAAAATCTCTGCTGCCGGCACGAGCACATCGATGCTGCCGAAGCGACGCACCGCAGTAGCAACGAGCCCGTCGAGGTCGGTCGAATTCGTCACATCTCCCTCGACCACCAGCACGCGCGCCGCGGCTAGACCCGCCAATTCATCAAGACGGCCGCGATTTCGGCCGAACACAACGACCTTCGCCCCTTCCGCGAGAAACCGCTGCACAACGGCACGCCCCAACGAGCCAGTCGCCCCCGTCACCACGGCAACCTTGTTCAGCAGACGCTGCGCCATGCGTATAGGGTAGAGGGGACGGGGCAGAGGGGCGAGGGATAAGAAAAGATGACGCACGCGAAGCGAGCATTCGTTTTTCCCTCGCCCGCCTGCCGTCTTCCCTCTACCCTCTAGTAATGCTTCAGCGTGTTTGCGTTTTTTGTGGCTCGGCGATGGGCGTTGCGCCTGCGTTCCGTGAGGCGGCGGCCGCTCTTGGGGCCGAGCTGGTTGCTCGAGGTTTGGGCCTGGTGTTCGGCGGCGGCAGCGTCGGGCTGATGGGGGTGATTGCCGACGCGGTGCTCGACGGAGGCGGTGAAGTCATCGGCGTCATTCCACGGGCCCTAGCGACCAAGGAAATCGTGCACGCCCGCGTACCGGACACGCGCCGCGTTCGCGACATGCACGAACGCAAGGCCGTGATGGCCGAGCTGGCCGACGCCTTCATCGCGCTGCCTGGCGGATTCGGCACGTTCGAGGAACTGTTCGAAGTCGTGACGTGGGCCCAGCTCGGCTTTCACACGAAGAACATCGGCCTGCTCAACGTCGACTACTATTTCGACCCGCTGGTGACGCTCATCGAGCATGCGATCCAATCCGGCTTCATCAAGCCGGCCCACCGCGACCTCATTTTCGCAGAGCGCGACCCGTCTGTCCTTTTGGACAAACTGCAAACACATCAGTTACCGGCTGTTCGCCGCTGGCTCGGGCCGGAAGAGATTTGAGCCCAACGGGAATAATTCGCCCGTCGCGCGTGTCCCATTCCTAGTGCAAGCGGCCCGCTTGCCAAAGTTCGGCGTCCTGAGGCGTCGTAAGACCGACTGCATGCAGTGCTCGTTCTGCAACGTCCCTTCTGCAACGTCGCTTTCGTGGAGAGATCCCATGCTTTCGCGGACAGGTGGAGGTCGTCGGCTGACAGGCGGGGCCCTTATCGCGATTTGCTTGTTGGTGCCGGTCGGCTGCGACGGGGTTCCGGAAGATCGCCACGTCGCCTTTACGTCGAGCGGCGATCAGGTCGCGTTTCAGCACGGCAGCGAGGGCATCTTCGTCGCGGATCCCAAAACGGGCGAGTTGCGAAAGGTCTTCGATCCCGATCCCTCTGTCATCGCCGTCAGCACGCCGATCTGGTCTGAAGACGAAACGCAGGCGATCTTCACAACGGCCCGCGATGCACAGCCGCCTGCCACATCGAAAAAATCGGCGACCCCGACAAAACCCGGCCAGCCCACGAACGGCACGCCGTCGCAAACGGCCGCCTCGCCGATCGCCTGGGAGGACGCGCCCGCGGGACGTCTCTTCTTTGCGCAGCCCATCGTTTACACCTGCTGGCTCGTCGAGCGAAATAAAGAGGGCGCATTCGCCAAGCCCTTGAGCCTCTTCGAAGCTCGCTGCGGCCATTCTGGTTACGTGGCGGGAAATCTCGCCGTCCGCTGGGACCCCAAGCGGAAAAGAGTGCTCTTTATCGAGCGGAACTCGAATCTCAGCCATGCGGTCTGGTCGTACGACCTGGAGACGAAACGCAAGGCTCGCCTCTTTCCGCCCGCCGGCCAGACCGCGCCGGCGTACGTCGTCGCCGACTTCTGGCCGGACGGGAGCCAAGTTGTCTGTGTCTCGACCGGGCCTAATCCGGTCGAGGCGTCGCCCGCTGGCAACGTCGTTTCCAAACAGCCGCCGGCGAACTTGTCGGGTATCTGGATTGGTTCGATCGACGGTTCCGACTGGTGGCACGTGATCGAATCCGAGCACCCGGAGCAGGACAATCTTCCGCAAGGTCTCTCAGACCTCATCGCGCACCGTCCCGTAAGCACCAAGGACGGTCGGCTATTTGCGTTCATCGGCGACCAAAAGACGGTCAAAAACTCCAGATTGAGCACGCTTTTCCGGGCTCGCATCCCAGAGCGAAAAGTTGAGAAGGTTTTCGAGACGGCGGGCGACATGCGGGATTTGCACTGGTCGCCCGACGGTTCGCGGCTCGGTTTGATTCTCGCCGACGCGACCACGTTCAGCTTCAAAACAATCGACGCGCAGGGCCGCGTGCAGGAGTTGTTCGCCGACCGCTTCGCGCGGGAATTTGCCGGCTGGAACTCGACCGGCGACAAGCTGGCCTGCGTCGTCGCCGAGAAGACACCGCCCAAAGTACCGCCGTCTCAATGGTTGCAGGGTTGGGAGTATCTTCTGGCGCCAGACCCGCTGGCCCGTGACGCTGTGCTCGTGACCGACGGCAAGGGTGCCGCTCACACGGTCGTCTCCGGATTACGGTTCACGTTTCCTCAGTGGTCTCCCAAACGCGATCAACTCTCGATGTGGGGCACGTTTCAGCCGTCACATCTCGCTTTGACGAACGAGTTGGGAGGCGGCCTTGGTCTCCGCCGCGGCGACCCGGCGTGCATCGTCGACGTGTCGACCGGAGCAATTCGCTGGCTGGCCATCAACGCTGACGAAACGGCGCAGGTCGGCAATTACTTCCTGCTGAAACACAATCCAGCCGAGGCCCGCGAGTGGTATCGCAAGGCCGACAAACAGCTTGCCAAGCTCGAACCGCTTCGCCCGGTCGACCTGATTCACGGCCTATCCGGCGCTGCGGCCCGGCGGCGCACGTTTGAATTCTTCTACTATCACTGCCTGACAAAACTTGGCGAGACGAAAGAAGCGGCCGAACGGCTCGCCCTGTTCGACAACGCCCACCGCATCGAATGGCCACCCGCCGCAAATCGGCCGGCCGGTGTTTCTCAACCGAAAACCAACTCGGCCGAACCGGCCCCAACCGACTCCGCGCAGCCATGGTCCTCGCCAAAATCGCGGCACGCAGCGGAAACTTTGGTCGCCATCGCTAAAGCGCTCTCGATTGCACAAATCCTTTTGAGCATCGACGAACCGGATACGGCCCAGGCCTGGTTTACGCACCGCCTCGAATCGGCCGACGCCACCGAACGACTCGCCGACTTGATGGCCCTTTCGCAATTGTCCCTCTTGGCGAAAAGCAACCGAGACTATGCGAATCTCGTCACTGACCGGCTCGCGCCTCTTCTCGCCGAGACGCTCGAGGATCCCCCCTCAACCGGTGCCAGTTCAACCCCTGACAGTCCCGACGCAGTCCGCTCGACGCTTGCCGTCCTGGCCGCCCACTCGTTGGGGCCGCTCTGGAGCGAAGAGTTTCTCGAAGAGCTGCCCACGGTATTCGTTGCTCAGCTCGTTCCCAAATGGGAAGCGCTGCGAAGTCAAGCACACAGCCATCTCGCCGCGCTCTACGTCAACCTGGTCTTGCGAACGGCGGCCGCACGTCTCGGTCACGACAAGGAGCGATTGGCGGCCAAAGCGCGGATCGTGCAGAACCCCTTTAGTTCCGCGTCCACGTTGTCGGGCCAACTCGAACCTTATTTCCAGTGGCTCCGACCTCCTGCCAAATC
>CAYWOV010000089.1:3987-8390 GCA_964459965.1 uncultured Planctomycetaceae bacterium
CCAAGTCCGCTGCAAGCGTCCCATCCGGGACCGGCATCGTAGCCGACGTTGTTAAAGCTATTAAAGCTCACGCGATTGTCGCCCTGGGTCACGTCGTGGAAAGCGGCAGAGGCCGCGGGGAGTGCATAGATCTGCGGATTGATGAAGCCGACGCGGCCGTTGAGCTTTTGATTCATCCGGGCGATCAAGCCGGCCCAGAGCGGCGCCACCGCGCTGGTCCCGCCGACCGGCATTGCCTGGCCGTCGACAAGCACGTTGTAGCCCGTGTCCGGATCACCGGCGCCGGTGACGTCTGGCACGCCGCGACCCTGATAACCCGTCGGATTGAGAGACGCCGGAACGCCCGCATTTTGCTGATAGTTGGGGATGGGAAACGCTCCACTCACGCCGCCTCCGCTTGCTCCAAACGAGCCATCGGGCCCGGCATCCGGCGAGGTATCGGCGCTGTGCTGATTCCAAATCGTTTCGGATTGGATGGCGACCTGGGCCGCGACGAGGCGGGTTCCACCACAGGCCAGCGCGAATGGGCTCGCAGACGGGAAATCGACATGGGCTTTGCCATCCCAGACATTTGGTCCCATGTCGGCAGCACCGTTGTCCCCTGCCGCAACGCACACCGTGATGCCCAACAAAGCCGCCGCCTGGAGCACCTCATCGAATTGCGTTTGGAAGCTGCTGTTGGGGATCTCTTCCGGACCACCCCAACTGATCGAGATGACCGAGGGGTTGTTCGTCGTGTCGTGCACCGCCTTGGTGATCGCGTCGAGGAAGCCTTTCGACGTTCTCGAATTGGGTGCGAAATAGACCACGATCGTTGCGCCGGGCGCAACGGCTCCGGCGACCTCGATGTCGAGCGCGACCTCGACGTCGTCACCGCTGGCGTTCGTCGGAGCGTTCGACGCTCCGTCGACAGACACGGGAATCACGGTCGGCGTCGAAATGCCGAGCCCTTGAAAATAGGTCTCCAAATCTTGCGGACGATACCCGCCGCCCAGCTCGATGATTCCGATCGTCTGGCCCGTTCCGTCCGTGCCGGGAGGAAAGTCGTAGATCGCTGCCACGTCGTTCGGGTTAAACGGGTGCGCGGCGGCCGCGTTTTGGGACGACTCGGATGCAACGCGAAAGTGGGGCTTCGCGATTGGTCGGGTGTCGAGGCCGAACACACCGGCGATGATCGATCCCAGTTCCGCCGGGACCTTCACGGTTCCAACGCGCCCGCGGTAGGTGCCGGTCGCATGTGCGTAGACCTTTAGACTCACGCCAAACGCTTTGTTGAAATCGGCAACCGTGCCGGCCAGCATCACGCTCCGCCGCGCGGCGCTTTCTCGCACGACGATCAGATTGTGGTCCTTGGCGAACTTTCGCACGCGGGCCAGGTCTTTCGGATCGGCGGCGTACAGTTTCTCGTATTGTTGATGGGTCATGTACCGGCGCGGCCCGCTCGACGGCTTGAGCAGCTCGGCTGCATCGGGCAACGCGTTGCGAGGACGCACGCGAACGGTGACTTCCAGCCGTTCGTCCGGAGCCGCGGCTGCAATGACGCGCGCGTTTTGGAAGGGAGCAACTTTGCTGCCCGGAATTGCCACTTGCTTCGTTGTTGCCATGGATCGGATCCTCTCCAATTAGTGAATGTTCGCGACCGAACTCCGTTTGCATCGCGCCGCTGCGGATGCGACACTCGCAGGAAATCGAAGAGATGGATCGAGAGAAGTGATCGAGTCCCCGACCGCACAGACTCGGACAACGAGGGATGAACTTCCCTGAGTTGACCGCAATCTATCAAAGCCACGCGGGGTTTTTTTCTCGCGCTGTGTTAAGGCTGATTAATTGCCAGTCGGGGGTAGCGTCGTCTGATATTAGAAACCGGCCTGCTCGCTAATTCAACGCGAGTTTCTTTGATTTTCCAGGTTTTAGTGGAAACACCTATCGTGCGGTTTGCCGATCCTCAGCAGCTTCGCGCATCCGACCGGCGACGGCCGCGATGACGACAATTCCGATTCCTGGAAGCGAGAGGACAACCCACACTCGTCCGCTGTCTGTCTGCAGAAGGGATCAGCCGAGCACGGTCTTTGTAATTCACGCGGCGGCGGTTGTGCCCGCATTGCCGCGAACAAAGTAGCGGCGGATCGCCAGCAGATAGGCCAGCCAACCGATCGCGCACACCGCCGCGATCCACGGTCCCCACTGGGACAACGTTTCGACCATGCCCATCTTGCGAATCATCTCCAACTGTTCGGCCGGCATTCCGATCTTCTCATACATCTTCATCAGATCACCCCGCGCAAAGGTGATCCATGTATTCACGGTTCCTGCGATCCCCAAGAGCAGCGCCCCCCACCACGCGGCCATCTGTAGCCGATAAGTCCCCCAGGCAAGCCAGGCCAGCACCAGGTCGATCAAAACGATCACCGCCGCGCCTGTCCACCCGGAGAGGAAGACGCCGAACAGCGGCATCGCGAATTTGTAGGCCACTAACCAAAGCGTCGACAGAGTCGACAAGGCCAGCATGATGCTGAGCGCGAGCACCGGCATGGGACAGCGGTCGGTCCAACGGACTTTCGGATCTCGCCTGAGACACGTCGCGCGGACGGACTCGTGGTGGCACAGGAGGAGAAAGGCCCCGGGGACGAGAATATAAATGAATGCCAGCACCGCACTTAAGACGACTCGCACCGTCGCCATCACCGCCGGCGGCATTTTCCCCTGCTCCGCGATTGCATCCCATGTCACTTGCCCCATCAAGCACATCACCATCACAAACGCGAACACGCCGACGATGAGCCACGTCCACGACAACACGACGGTCAATGTCCAAGCCCAGCGCCGGGCGCGCGCCAGGCCGACGCCCATCCAGATCAACGCCATGGCCGCAATCAGGTAGATTGCCATGGCCTGGATCATGGCCTGCGTATTCATTGTCTGCGCGGTCACCGCCTGGCCGTTTGGCGGTGGAGGCGGCGGCAGCTGTGAGGCGGCGACAATGATGGCGGCCATTAGCAGGCAGAGGCAGCCCAGCAAGATCTGCAACACGCCGGCGAAGATCAACGTTGAACTGCGATCGGGAGACACAGACGTCGGTGATTCGGCCGCTGACATGCGCAGTCTCCCAAAAGCCCGTTTTCCGAAGTCCGCTCGAAAAGGCGACGATTGGCGACTGTCACGCTAACCAGTCGCGGCGCCGGGTGCCAGACTCTTTGTGTCCTTCGACTCCCTCGAGAATCAAGGTGGGGCTATTGCCTGTCGCCCAAATGCTCGGAAGCCGTTGTTAATTGCTCGACTTGACCGTGAGCCGAAGTGGCAAGCTTAGCATGCCTTGCGGAGCTCGGTTGCCCGGCGTGATCGAAGGGGAAAATGAAATCATGGAAATCACACGGGAACAACGCGATCTGCTGAAAAAGGGGCAATCGTAGGACTCCGGGATCCCAGCCGTCGGCACGGTGGTCGAACTTCACTCTCACGCATAAGGCCGACGACGATTGGGCGCGGGATAATCCTTATTGATGGACCAGGGCGAAATTCATTTCGTTGGGCTCGACTCCGGTCCTCAGCCAGGGATTGTCGCGTCGAGGACGGAAAAAATGACAGGCGCATCTGTGAGCCACTATGCGCCTGTCCCATTTTTCCCATTTCGTGGCCAGAGAGACGTCCGGCAATTCTTCGTTGCCAACTAGAGCGGCGGCTAACTTCCAGATCACTATACAGACGGGGGAGAAATTGATAAGTTTCCGCCGCTTTTGAGCTTCATCATGCGGCGACCAGATTGACGATTCCTCGCTTGGTGAGATGTCCACTCGTGGCCTGGTGAGGAAGTCTTCGGTCCGTCGGCAGGAGACGAGCAGTGAGAGAATACGTTGTACCAATCGCCGTCGCTTTGATCGGTCTAGTCGGCACGATCGCCGGACTCTGGGTTGGATTCCGAAGGTGGCTCGAGGACAAACGCGTGGCGGCCTCCAAGGGGTTTTACGCGGGTCGCCAAGAGGCCTATCAGCAGTTGTGGGAAAAGGTCGAACGACTCAACGTGGATGCTCGGATCGAGGCGATCCCCCAGGAGGACTACTCCAAACGGATCGCGGAAATCAACGCCTTCATGTTGACGTCGAGCGTGTACATCGATGACCCGGACCGCCAGTTGGTAAATTCGTATATTCAGGCCGCCCATCGGTTTCATGAGGTCGTCCGTTCCGGTGAGATCGACGCAGACATCAATCTCGGCGACACGGCGATTATTCCCGAAGAGGTGCTGCAACAATGCAAAGCGCTCCGTGAAAGCCAGAGAAGCGCCTTAGCATTGCGTGAGACGCTGCTCAAGAAGATCCGCTCGGTGCTATCGGAAGCTGCCTAACGCCCCGCGGACGAAAAGGGTCGGCCGGCCGGCGGGGGCGGTCGCCGCGAGCGGGCTTCGA
>CAYWOV010000090.1:0-8267 GCA_964459965.1 uncultured Planctomycetaceae bacterium
GTTTGGATACGATAACGGTCGGGCCGATCCGCAACTGCGTCCGCCAGCAAATTCTCATGGAGCCACTCGGCTCGCCAATGCTGTTCGTAATCGAGCCAATTGTCGCCATACGGCTTCCGAATCCCATTGAACAGGTCGAGTGGCAGCCCGTTACGGGACAGCTCTTCAGGCCGGACAACATGCCCTCCGATAAAGCAATCGCGTACGACGCGTATTCGCGAGATCGAGTCGACATCCACCGGAATCCGAGCCGCGGTAATTCGAGGAATGAGTTCGCGAAGGAGTATTTCCGTCAATATCGCTCTTTGCCGGACACGGTGCCGCGTCTCGCAGCGCTGGCCCGCAAGCTGACGGGCTTCGATAACGCTGCGGCAATTACGCCGGGCCAAGCCAAAGAGGATGTCCGTCAACGCTACGTCGACGTTCTCTCGCGATACCTGCGAGACAGCGGCGAGTATCGTTATTCGTTGGATACCTCAATCCGCGATCCGAAAATCGATCCGGTTGAAGATTTTGTCGTCAATCGCAAGACCGGGCATTGCGAGTATTTTGCGTCCGCTCTGGCACTCATGTTACGGGCGGTCGACGTGCCCACGAGGCTCGTCAGCGGATTCAAGGGAGGAAACGTCAACCAGATTTCAGGCGCTTTCGAGGTCGAGCAGCGCCATGCGCACGTCTGGGTCGAGGCATTTATTGAAGGTGAATCGGGGTACGGTAGCTGGACGATTGTTGATCCCACGCCGGCTGCACGCGATGAAAGTGTGGAAAGCTTCGCGTCGCGAATCGGCGCTGCGCACGATCTGGCGTCCGTGATGAGCTCGACCTGGTCGCGCTTGATCAGCATTGACATCGACGCGCAGGAGACCTCGTTCTACGTGCCGGTTCTCAGCACGGTGCGCAATTGGTGGTATCCCCGGTCGGGAGATCGTCCCTTTCTGGCATTGCTCGTTGCAGGGATTGTGGACTTTGCGACGGATCCGACCCAATGGTTCACCGTGAGGGGACTACTCGTGGCCGCAACTCTCACGGTCGTGGTTGCGGGCATTCTCTATCTGGTACGACATCGACGGCGCCTCTGGCAACGGCTGCGAGCATTGGGGCGGACGCGGAACACCGACCTCCAAATCCGGATCGCATTTTACGAACGATTTGAGGAACTTTGCCGTCAATTGGGGCTGGTACGGCCACGAGCTCAAACTCAACGCGAATTTGCGGGAACGGTCGGGCCGAGAATCCGCCAAGTCATCCAAAGTCCGGATGGATTACCGGATTTACCTCCGCGACTCGTGGAGCTCTTTTACCGCGCGCGGTTCGGCGAGGAAGAACTGTCCGCCCCGGTTATTGACCAGTTGAACCGCGACATGACCGCACTTGAGCAGGCAATCAAAAAACCGCGCCACCGCTAGCGGCCCCGCTGATTACGACAACCGTCGGTTCGCTCGAGCGGTGTGCACAGGATGAAATGCTGCACGCCGGCCAATTCGGTTTGTCGCGGCGCCTGCTTGAATTCTCGCCGACCGGGTGACGCAGATTGCCCGCCCGCCTAGGCCGCCGGCGATTGACGTGCGTGAACGATCGGCCGTTCGAGGCAAATCTTCGAGTAGCGCTGGCCCTTGGCGTCGTAAAGGTAAATAGCGTTCCGGTCGGCGGCCCAGATCGCTGCCAACCGCACACTACGCGGTCCGCGGACGCAGAATTGTAACCCGCACAACTCGCCGCCCCGGATCAATCGGACCTCGGAAATCGCAAACTCCTCGGCGACAAGATTTTCTTTGGCGCAGAGGGTCTCATGAATGAAACGGCGCAAATCATCCACAGTCCGGATGTCATCAACCGTCGCGTGCATCGGGTGTTTCGTCTTGGAAGCAACACAGTGCCGTCCCTGGGGTCGCGTCGTCGGCCGTGTCGGTGAGCAACATGGGGTATCGACCGTTGGCACGCGTCGCTTCGCGCGTGTGCCCGTCCGCCCTTCGATCGCTACGCTTCGACCACACCGCAGAATCCGATCAACGCGCAATGTGGCGGCAGCCCTGAAGCGTTTCCGGCTACCGTAGCGGCAAGTAGAATGAAGCCATTCCGGCAGAACTTGAAGAAAACGGCCACTCCCGTGCGGAGCGTTAAAATGTCCCTGGTTCCACCGACTGAACCCCCGCTGCAGGGTTCAACTGAGCAGTCCGACTCCCGGCTCTACCTTCCGGACCACGACGGCTGGGTGGCCGCGATTAAACGCGACTGGAACAAAGAGTATTGCTTTTCCCAGAAACCCGGCGAGAACCACTACCATCTGCTGCTCAGCGGAGAGATCTATCTGGAGCGCGGCGGCGACAAATTCTGTCTCAATTGCGCGCTGCGGCACGGAGTGCTCACGCGGGAACGGACGTACTGGCAAAAAGGGCCTAGCTCGGTTCCAGACACCCCAATCTCACTGACGACCGACGACGAACAACTGACCGAAGGGTAACTATGAAGGCGGACGGATGATCGGACTTCAACGCCACTCAGGGGCCGGGACATCGGCGTATTGGCGAAGCTCATGCTGCGTCGTTTCACATGAGATCGATGCCGGCTGCTCCGCTGACGTTTCGCAGTGAGTGAGGCACGTTACTGTGGGAGATCACGGTCCCCGCGGCCGCCGCCCGTTGACTTCGGTGCGCCAGATGCGTCATCAATTCGATTGCCAAGAGGTCGGCCCGGGCGATGACGTGACGCGCGCTGCGATTGCCAAGTCCTTTCACCAGCCTTTCGACACACACGAGGTGAAGCTGCAGGGCCTCGGGGGGTGGCAGACAAGCGGCGACAAGGCAATTGGCCATCTCGGCAATCTCGCTCGCCAGGCTGCCTGACCCCATTAAGACGTACGATCGCAAGAGCCCATTATAGCGTTCCGCGAAATCATGAACAGGTCGTTCGTTGGGCCGAGCAGTTGGCGTTTGTGCTACGGAATCGCCCGCGGCGACGGGCGGTCGCCTTGGATCCTCCCGCAGCGGATCCGGCAGGGCTTCGAGTTCGGCAATCAGCTGCCGCTGGTGGGCCAGGAGCTGTTCCGATTCGTCCCGCTCGCGTAGAAGGCGGCGATGATGCGCTGCGGAGAGGCGGGAGCCTTCGCGCATCCGTTCACCCCGCACGAGGGCCCGCTTAACAACGGCACCCAACACGGGCGACTCCCAGCCCCGAGCGGAGACAAAGACGTCGCAATCGGCCTCGCACGCCGCCATCCACTCGGCGTCCGCGAATAGCCGGGCCACGATCACCACCGGATCCTCGCAACCGCCTGTCCGCAATGCGCGAATCAATCCAAACGGTCCGCTGTCATCGCGAACGAAGCTGCCTGTCGCCGGGATATTGATCAGGATGCAGTCAAACGGCTCTTCACGTAAATGGGAGATGGCATCTCGACAAGTGGAAACCCAAACGCACCGGGGCGGCGCCAGCCCAGTCGCATGGATGCTTTGTGTCAGGTGCACCCACGACGGTTCGGAATCGCGGACACATAGGAGTCGCGGCGTCGAGGAGAAATGAGAGGCGGTCGCTTTTTGGGGAATCGCCTCGCCCGCGCAGCCAGCGGAATTGCTGTCGGCAGTGGGCGGGGAATCCAACATGCGAGCAAGCCCGTGATTTTGGCCACGGCGGGAAGCGACCTGTGAAATCAGCGAGTCTTGTAAGGGCTTCGGCCGTAAGGGTCAAGACGCGATCGTCAACACGCGTCCGACCGGTCGTCACCACAAGCATGGCGGACGACCAGATGGTTCAAGACCTCGTTCACGCCCGCCACGCTTCGTGCCAGGCTGCAAACATCAAGGTCGACGCTGTGCTCCAGCACGCCTTGCAGGCAGACACCATTGGGGATCCGCCGAATGACAAGTGTGGAGAACCGCAACTGCGGATGGGAAAGGAGGTGCCGCTGGACGGCCTGCTCCAGGCGGTGTGGCGCCCCGGATTCTCCGCGCGGTCGTTTTTCGCCTTGATTTCGAGACCCGCGAGGGGACTGCCCCTCTGTGGATCCAAATGCGGCCAGCCTATTCATATTCCGATTCCTTTCTGGCGCCTGCTCTTGCTCCTTCTCTGCGCTGGCAGCTCTCTTAGCATGGCCAGCCATGAGTGTAAGAATTCTGCCCTCCAATCGCGAGCGCGGGCGGGCAAAATCTCCGACGGCCGCAAGAAATTCTTGGGTTCAGCCAGTCTCCACCGGAGTGCCTTTTTGACTTGCCCAGATCGGGCCGCCGGCGAGGTCCACGGCACCCGTGACTTTCGCACCGTTAGCTCTTGTGTGTCTTGCCGACAGCTGTCCGCGAGCGTCGCCTGTCTCCCGACCGGGACCGGGAAAGCGTTGCCGCACCGTTGTGCAAATAAAAGGCCCGCGCGGGTCGCGCGGGCTTATTGATACGTGCTTCGTTCTCAACCAGATACGGCGTTCAATATGCGCCGCGACCCGTGATGACTGCCGGAAGAGTGAGTAGCAGCAGCTTCGTATCGAGAGCCAGGCTGCGGTTCTCGATGTACTCGAGATCGAGCCGGACCTGTTCGGAAAAAGGTAGATCGCCGCGACCGCTCACTTGCCAAATACAAGTGATCCCCGGCTGAACGTTCAGGCGGCGGCGGTCCCAATCCGAGTACAAATTGACTTCCGACGGAAGAGGCGGCCGAGGCCCCACGAGCGACATCTCACCCCGCACGACGTTCCAAAGCTGCGGCAATTCATCGATGCTCGTTTTGCGGAGGATGCGACCAATGAACGTGATCCGCGGATCACGCGGAAGCTTGAAGGTCCGATTGTCCGCATGATGGTTTTGAGCCAAGAGCTGGGCTTTTAGCCGCTCGGCATCGGTCACCATTGAACGGAATTTGCAACAAGTGAACTCCTCGCCCCCTTTTCCGACCCGTGTTTGGGTGAAAAAGACCGGTCCCCGGTCCCAAAGCTTCACCAAGCATGCGACAAGCAGCAACAGCGGGGAAAGGAGAATCAGGACGGGAATCGTGATGGCAAGATCGACAAATCGCTTGGCAACCAGATAGCCCCGTAGCGAAACTTCAGCCACATCCGAAGTATCGACAAAGGTATGCCATGTGCGCAGATTGGACGCGTCGATCGCGGCGTCCGACGGATAGTCGTGACTCATGGGATGCTCGACTCCTACTGTAAGACCGTGAACTCCGTCCAAGTCTCTAGTTGGAACTGGCGAAACCTCCGTGCTGCCGTCTTCGAGCAAGCAACCGAATGCCGTAGCGCAACGCTTCGTAGCACGGCCTTCCTTAGCCGGTCTTGTGTCTTGGGCCCGCTGCGGGTACGAAGCGGATTTCAGGCCTTCGGGGAAGTTTGATCTCCACTCATTCGCTGAAGTTGGAAAAGTGTCTCCACACCCCGCAGATTTACAGCGCCCGGACTTTACCAACCTGCAATCGCAAAGTTCAAGCGAGGATTGCCCGACTTAACACTTTTTTCCGAACCTACCGACACGGATCAAGTCGGCCAGCCTTCTCCGCTCTCGTGCCCAGCGTCTTCGTGCGGGCCCTGTGCGATTGAGTCGACTTTTCCGGGACGATATCATTCCCACACGTCCTTCGGGCGCCGCAAATAACCAACGCCGTCGAATCGAGTCAGCTTTCACGCAAATGGCGTTCCCCAAGATCGCGATCGTTGTCATCAACTATCGCACGGCCCAGTTGACGCTCGAGTGCCTGGCGTCGCTTGAACCGGAGGTCAACGCTCGAACCGGAGCGCATGTCGTCTTGGTCGATTCAGCGTCTGGCGACGGCTCTGCGGACATTCTCGAGAGCGAAAGATCCTCGCGCGGATGGCAAAATTGGTTGAGCTTGGTTCGCCTGACCGAAAATCGAGGCTTTTCCGCTGGAAACAACGCGGGCATCGCCTTCGCGGAGAGTCTGGGACACTTCGACGGGTTTTTGTTGCTCAACAGTGACACGATCGTCCGTCCCGGCTCGCTCGGTTCGCTCAGTGAGGTCCTCGAACGTAGTCCGTCGGTCGGCCTGGTCGGTCCGCGACTGGAATGGCCGGATGGACAAGCGCAGGTAAGCTGCTTCCGCAAAATCAGCCCCACCAGCGAGCTGCTGGCGGCTGCCAAAACCGGCCCGATTTCAAGGCTGTTTTCCGGGCGGGAAGTCGCGATTCCTGATCTCTCCGTCCACGCTGCAACTGTGACTCGCGGCGCCCCCCATTCAGAGCGCGAAGTCGAATGGATCAGCTTTGCCTGCGTCCTTATTCGCAACGACGTGATCTCAGCGATTGGTCGGATGGACGAAGATTTTTTCATGTATTTTGAAGATGTCGACTATTGCCTTCGCGCGCGAACCGCAGGTTGGCAGATCGCGTACGAGCCGGCGGCACGCGTCGTTCATCTGCGTGGCGGACGGACTCCCAGCGATTTTGCAATCGAGGAGCGACGCCGCCGTCCCGCGTACTATTACCGGGCCCGCGCTCGATATTTGGCCAAATACTTTGGATTGACCGGTCCATGGCGCGCGAACCTGTGCTGGCACTTGGGACGGAGCATCTCGCTCGCCCGCGAGGTCCTTGGGAACAAAGCCCCCCACACCGCAAATCACGAGGCCGCGGATATCTGGAAGGGATCCCTGTGTGGTTTCGGAATTGCCCACAACACCGGCAGCCCTGCTTCCAAGGAAAGCAGAGAAATACGCACGAAGAACGGTGAGCGAATCGTGCCGTGATCGACGAAAACCGGCCATCGAGGGGCCAAAGTGTTCGAGCCGCCAATCCGTTAATCGGCAAGCAGGAAATCAATCAGCGGCTTCGATTCATAGAGCGGCAGGCCACCGTGGCCGAGGCCTGCAATCACGACAACTTGTGCAGACCCACCCAGCCGTTTGTAGCGGCGAGCTAACTCGAACGAGTTCGCGTCGGTCGGGACAAGTTCGTCCTTGTCGCCGTGGATCTGCTGGATACTGACGCCAGCCTTGGCCAAGGGTGCCAAATTGTCGATTGGATTAAATTCGGCGACGTGAGCGGCAAGTTGTTCGTGGGTCAGGTTGTAGCCGAGCCCTTTGTCCGGAAACGCGACGACGTTGGGCAGGCTGGGCCATGTGCGGAAGTCGGTGGCCGGACAAATCCCGCCGATCCGATCCACGCATTCGGGATGCCGAAAGGCCCAAGCGTAAGCCATCAGGCCGCCGTTGCTCTGGCCGATTAGTCGGACCTTCGGATTAAGGCCGTATTGCTCGATCAGCAGCTTGTAGAACTCCTGACACACGTCGGCCGCGGCCGGGCTTCCGCACGAGGTGCCCACGTTGATCCCCGCCACGTGGAAACCGGCTGCCAGCAGCTTGTCGACGTAAAACCGGTGATGAAGGCGGCCATGACCGTCGTTAATGTCGAGCCAAAAGGGAAATATCCAGACCCACCGCTTCCGCGAATCGACGCGACCGGTCGGCTTCACGAGGTAAGCCATGCGGCCGCGCACTCGCAATTCCATCAACCGGCCTGCCGGATAGCTGCCGGTGATCTTGGTGGGAATCATTCGCCGAATGTATTCGGGATCCGGCTGCTGTGGGCTCTTGGACTCGGCCGTTGCCCGGCGGATCGACGGACCGGCGCCTGGCGATGCAAAAGTTCCTTGTGTTGCGGCAACAAGCACAAACAAGACGACAGGCAAGTGCCGACATCGTCTCGTATTCGGCGGTCGGAACACGGTATGCCCAAAGACTCAGGGATTTGAGATAATCGAAGCTTGAATTACATCAGACTCACAAAGATACCAAGAATCGCACGCGGACGGCGAAGTACGGTTGGTCGGCATTCGGCGTGCATCCACTGCGGACGGAGAACGTCTCAATGAACACGGAATTATCAACGCCCACCGGCCCCATCAAGGCCGAGTCTCCACCGGCCCACCTCCGGAAACCACGCTTCGTCTGGGTGCTTCTCGCTCTCGTCGCAGTGTTTTGGGCGGTCCCTTTCGTTTTGAAACAGCTGGATTTTCCAATTTACGCCGGCTTTTTCTCGAGCGTAGGCACTGTCGGAGTGTTGACCCTGACTTTTACCGCGTGGTGGTTCACATATGGTGGCGGCCGATTGCGAGACCGGTTCTTGATCTTTCTCGCGATCATCGCAATTGGCTTCTTGGTCTCGCGACTCATCGACAAGTCGGTCGGGGCTATGGGTTTCGTATTTTTTGGAGTTCCCGTGGGGCTATCCGCCGTAATCGTTTGGCTTTGCCTCACACGGAATCGCTCGGCGGCGCTGCGCAATGGGGGAATGCTGACGGCCTTTGCGCTCGTCTGCGGATTGATGACCC
>CAYWOV010000091.1:0-8254 GCA_964459965.1 uncultured Planctomycetaceae bacterium
GCCAATCGAACCCCGACTCTTGCGCGTTGGCCAGGTAAAACGCCATGATGATGGCGGCCGGCGCGTTGATCGTCATCGAAACGGAGATTTGTTCCAGGTCGATGCCGGCGAAGAGTTGCTGCATGTCGTCGATCGTGTCGACCGCCACGCCCAGCCGCCCGACTTCGCCGTACGATTGCGGACTGTCGCTGTCGAGGCCCATCAACGTGGGCAGATCGAAAGCCGTGCTCAGCCCCGTTTGCCCCTTCTCGAGGAGGAAGCGAAATCGCTCGTTTGTTTGCCGAGGCGTGCCGAAGCCCGCGAATTGCCGCATGGTCCACAAGCGGCCGCGGTACATGGCTTCATGCACGCCGCGCGTGAACGGATACTTGCCGGGTCGACCGATGGTCTCTTGCTCCGAGATGGCCAGACGCGCCAGGTCGGAGCCGGAATAGAGGGGCGCAATCGGCACGCCGCTCACGGTCGTCGCGGGATCGGCCCGTTCGGGAACGGAACTCTCGGCCGCGGATCGGTTTTGGGCGTCAACCGCAAGACTTGCCATCGGGCACCTCCGGGACGGTTTCGACAAGAACTGTTTTGCAACGGCAAAGAGGACCGCTCGCGATCCGCCCCACTTGGAATAGTACGCGGAATTGCCATCTGGGGCCTAGTGATTTTGACGTCGCAAGCAAGAAAACCGCGGGGGAATACTCACCAATTTTTGGGGTTCGCATTCCCTCTTTTGGCGGTCCAAAGAACACATGAAATTTCGAAAGGCGACAACTTCGAGAACGACGTTGACGTTTGAATGACGTAGAGGCTCATGTTCGCTGCTGACCGGCCGCTCACGTTGTCCGTTGTGTCGAGCCGCCGGGTCGCCGTTTGAAAGGATAAAACCAAACACCATACGGCAGGAATCGCACTTTGAGCGGAACGGTGAGCGATTGTGGTTCCGACAATTCCCAGGCGAACTGGGCCTCCAACAGAGCCGCCGGAACGCAGGCGGCCTGCTGGTCCTTCGCTCGACAGGAGCGGCAATCGACCAGATTCACGGTGCCGACGAGAACGCCGCGGGGAAGCAAGTCGACATCGATCTGATGTCGTTTCGCCGCCACTGTGGCCGCTGGAAGCGGCGAAGAGCGTTTCGAGGCATAGAGATAAATTCGTCCCCGCAGGCGCGTCGGCTGCGACCGAATTTCCAGCGTCTTGATGCCCCGCAGGATGAGTTCGGCCCACGGCTGCTGAATTCCAAGGGCGATCCGGTCGGGATCGATCGGGGCGTCGTGTGGCACGCCGTCACGGCTTGGGCTTGGAGGGGACGGCGCTCAGGATGCCCGAAGCCTGTTGGATTGTGGGAGTGCGGATGTCGTTAATCCAGATGGGAATCGGAATCCGCTGATAATGGGAATCATCCGTCGTCAGAATCACAGCCGTGCGGACGCCCGCTTTCGGGACTTCGGCCGCGACGGTGATCGACACGTTTGTTTCCCGGCCGGCATCGGGATCATCGACCGATTGCCCGATTTTGAATTTAACGAAGGGCGATTTGCACGTCGCACCGGTGATCTTAAACGGCTTGGGCCGCATGTCGGTAATTACGATCGACTGATTCGTCTCCCCACTGCCGTTCTGCCAGAACTGCAGTTGCGACGGGCGGACCGTCACTTCCCGCCGTACCACGACCTTGAAAGCGATCGTGACGGAACGCGGCTTTGGATCTTCGTAATCGATTGTCAGCAGGTAGTCGTGCGGGCCGGGCTTTTCACGCGTCATGAGCACACCCAGCGAGAACTCACATTCTTCGCCGGGCATGTAGGTTCGCTTTTCGACTTTCGGATTGAGGCAGCCGCAGCTCGGCTCGAGGTTGGTAATGCGGGCGGGCGATTTGCCGCAATTCTTGAAATGAAACCAGGCCTCAACGCGGGCCGCGTTGTGCAGATCACTGAGATTGACGAAATATTGGTCGAAGACCAACCCGGGCCGTTCGACAGTGCCGACTGGCTTCCGCGGCGCGCGCTCGACGGAACAAAAGCCGAGCGAGGCGGCAAAGGGCAGCGCAGCGACCGCGATGAGCGCGATCTGCCGGCTCGGCCAGCGTCGAACTTGATTCAAAAGGCGTCGGACGTCCATGCCTTTTCTCCGCCGGGAATTCGGCCGCGTCTTGTAACACAGGCGGTTAAATCGGGCAAGATGGCCCGGAAATCGCGTGCGGCGTTCGCGGTTCGGAGTTAAAAGCCCGTTACGTCGGGGGTCTCTGAAATCGCGCTGGCCAGGCAGGATGGGAACTCGCCGGAGGCGGCGATTCGGGAGGCCAAACGCGGGTGGGCGAAGATGCGGACTCGTTTGACGTAATCGTCGAACTGCGTGCGGGCCAACGCGTCGACCACAGGCGAGACCTGGTACAAGGGCCGGTAGACGTCTTCTTTTGGGAAGTAGATTTCGACGTCGAATTCGATTTCGCGATGCGGCGGCGGTGCGTCGATGAGGATTTCGACCCCTCCCACGCGCTCACAGAGCCGGGCCGAGAGCTGTTCGGCCAGAGTTTCGGCGCAGGCCATGAGATAACCGCACGGCCGTCGCGCCAAGAGCCGATACGTTTCGGGAACCTGGTACAGGCTAAATTCGGCCACCCGCTTATAAAGCCCTCGCTTGGAACCAAAAATGCCCTCCAACAGCGGTTCGCAGCGCGTGCCCGCGGCGGCCTTCCGCAATGTGGCAATTGCGTCCGGTTCGCTGCTTCGGAAGAACGTATTCAAGTCGACCCGTTGGCGCAGCTCGTAGAACGCGCGGGCGAACATGCTCGTGGCCGAACGGACCGCGTGGTGCCAGTAAACTTCGCTGAACATCACATACCGGGCGAAGACCATCAACTCAGCGGCGGTTTTACCCTTGGTCGAGATCGCCAGCCCGTTTCCCGCCCGATTGAGCAGCAGCGATTGAATCAATCGGTTCCGATCGAAATTGCGGCCGTAGGGCACGCCCGCATGCAGGCTGTCGCGATCGAGATAGTCCATTTTGTCGATATCGATCGGACCGGAGAGGATCGAACGCATGAGGCGCACGGGGCTCGAGTCGCCGCGGTCGGTCAACACGTCCAGGATTTCGGGCGGTTCGATCTGCCAATCGTGTCTGAGCACACCAGCGAGTTCGCTGTCGTCGCCAAGAAAATGGGCGGCGAATTCCTCGTGGTGCGCAAGATCGGGAAGGGACATATCCTCAATGGGGTGGCAGAAAGGCCAGTGTCCCAGATCGTGCAGCAGGGCGGCCGCGAGCACGACTTCGGCCCGGTGCGGATCAATGATCTCACGGAACCGGGAGTCCTTACCAAGCTGCAGCAGGTAGCGGACGGCGTTGTAAAAAACGCCCAGGGCATGCTCAAAACGGGTGTGCGTCGCACCTGGGTAAACACGTGACGTCAGTCCGAGCTGCGTGATGTGCTTGAGCCGCTGAAACTCGCGCGTGTCGACCAATGCCCGCACGCGGCGGGTAAAGGGCACGTCTTGTTCAACGGGAATCCGCACCAGCCCGCGGCCGGCCTCCAGGCTGGCCAATTCTGGGACGTCCAAGAGCGGAGGATGCATCAGAGTCTTCCGTTTTGATTGCCGCCGGCAAGCCCTGCTTTTGGCTACGATACTCGCATCGGCGAGCGACAGATACACTCAAATTATGGCCTCGCGCGGCAAACGGCAAACTGAGAGGGAGGAGCGCAAGCGCCCGCCGGCCGGCAGCGACGGGGGGCGATTGCTGATTGCCTCGGTCTGTGTGGTCGTTGGCGCTCTACTTTGTTCAGCCAGTCTGCAGTCGATCCTGGATTCGTCGAGATCCGCGGAGAGCTTGATGTCTCCCGGATTATGGAATCGGACGGTCGAATCCCTGGGAAGCCGGCTTGCTCCCGTCACTGACAGCCTCGGAAATCCGGTTAAAGACAGCCAGGGAAATATCGAACTCGAGGCGCAAGTCGACTTTGGCCCGCTGCTGGCCGTCGTTAGCGTGCTTTCCGCCGGGTGGTGGTGGGCCGGCGCCTGGTGGATTAGCAGGCGTCGCGGCTCACCGTTGGCTGAATCGGCGGCCCGCTGGGGAACGCTGGGAGGGATCTGGGCGATCCTTGGCGGAAGTTGGGAGCTCGCCCGGTTGGCGGCGTTTGCGACTGGCCTAGACTCTTTGGCAGCCGTCGTCCTCGTCGGCCCGGCGTTTTGGATCTCCCTGGGCGCGGCCGGTGGGCTGGCAACGCTCTTGCTGCTGGCGCAGCCGACGGAAAAGGCTGCGTTGCCAGCGGATATTCCCCGCGACGATTTCCGCGTCCCTCGTAGCGTGTGGCTCTGCTACGGAACGTACGTCGTTGTTTTTGTCGCGATGAATTGGCAGCTTTATCGCGGCCTCCAGTTGCCTCATGGCGATTCGGCGATGTACGAAGAGCATCTTTGGAATCTTCTCCACGGGAAGGGATTCCGCAGCTATCTCGACCAGGGACTCTTCTTGGGCGAGCACATCCAAGTTATCCATTTACTGTTGACGCCCCTTTATGTTCTCTGGCCGTCGCAAATGCTGCTGGAACTTTGCGATTCGGCAATCCTTGCTGCCGGTTGCATACCCGTTTATTGGATGGCGCGGCGGCACACGGGCAGCGCCCGCGCGGCCCTGTGGCTGGCGGCCGCTTATCTCCTTTACTTTCCGATGCAGTTTCTCGACATCTCGATCGACTGGAAGACATTTCGCCCGAACGGCCTGGCCATTCCCGTGCTGCTTTTCGCGCTCGATCAGCTCGAGCGGCGGCGCTACAAAACATTTTGCGGATTGTTGCTGCTCACGCTCTCCGCTCAGGAAGATTATGCGATTGTGCTGGCGCCTTTGGGCGTTTGGATTGCGCTTCGACAATGGCGGGCGCCCGATCGTGCCGCGACGTCAACGGTCAAATGGCGTGTCGTGCTCTTCGGTGCGTGTGTCGCGGCGTTCAGCGTGGCGTATTTGTTCGTGGCGACGCGGTACGTCATTCTCTGGTTTCGCAACGGGGAGGAGATCCATTACGCGCGCTATTTCGCCAAGTTCGGACATTCGCTGCCTGAGATTGGTTGGAACATGCTCACCAAACCTCGGCTCCTCTTCGACGAATTGGTGACTACACCAACGACGATGTATCTGTTTGCAATCCTGTTGCCCGTTGGCTTTCTGCCGCTCTTTTCACCGGGACGGCTTGCCGTCGGAATTCCCCTGCTCGTAACGCTTTTGCTCAACGAGCTGGCCGTTGATCCGCGCCACCACTTTCACGCCCCGCTGGTGCCGATCATCTTCTGGTCCGCGGCGGCTGGATTGGCCACGGTCTCCCGGCTGAGCGGCGAATTCGCCCGCCGTTTCGAGCTCCGGAGTGAGCCGCGCCTGCCTTCCGTGGGCGCTTGGTGGGCACGGTTTGCCTGTCTGTGCGCGCTTTTCACCGGGGCGTTCGTCGGGTTGAGTCCGTTGTCGGTCGCGTTTTGGGATCCTGACTCGGAATATTACTGGCACAAGCTGTATGTCCCCGACAAGCGGGCCGAGCTTTTCGCGAGCGTGCTGTCGACCATTCCACAAAGCGCTCGCGTGGCGTCGACGGATTACATCCACCCACGATTCACACACTTCGCCCGGTCGTACGATTACAGCGATTACCTGCGGGCGGTCAACAATTACAAGCCCGGCGTGCCCGACGACACCGATTACATCGTGATCGATACCCACGGCCGCTACAGTAGAATCGAGCGGCCGGAACAAATTCGCGAATATCGCGAACATCCAGACCAATGGGAGCTGCTTCCCGACAAGACTGAGGGCTATTTCATCATCCTGAAACGGAAGCGGCCCGCTGCACTGCCGAACGCGGCTGACTCAAAACACTGAGAGAATCGTGCTCATTTTCTATCTTTCCCGGGCCTACCTGCTGTCGATGAGCGTCTGGATCCTTGTGCTCGTCGCTGCGTTTTATGGCCTGCTGCGGTACCGCCAGTCTTGTCGGCAGAAATCGCGTCGCCTGCGGCCGGCCAATGCCGGGCTGTCGCTCTTGATGTTGCTGGCTGCGATCACTGCCAGCGAACTCGGATTCGCGTGCTTCGCCGATTTCAGCGACACGTTCAACATCACAAACGTCTCGAAGCGTTGGCTGGCGATCCATATCGACAACGAACGGAATAACGAGGGATTCCGTGACCGGAATCCTTTTATGAAGTACGTGTCGCCCGGACAGAAGCGGATTGTGTTTCTCGGCGACAGTTTCACGGCCGGCCACGGGATTAAAAAGATTGACGATCGTTTCACCGATCGCATCGCGGCCTGGCTGGAAGAGAAACAGCCGGGTAAATACGTCGTCGCGAATCTGGGTGAGCCCGGCTACGAAGTGTCGATGATTGAGGGCCTGGCCAAGGCGCTGCTCTTCAAGCAGCACGACGACGTGAGCATGATCGTGTACATCTACAACATCAACGACATTGAAGGGTACGATCCGCGGACCCAGGAATCTCTCGGCCAGATCTACACAGCGGAGCCGCGGAACCCGCTTTTTCGCGACACTTATCTCCTTAATTTTCTCTACTTCCGCTATGTCCAGTTTCGCTATGCGAAAGGGACCTCGTATTACGCGAGCCTGGCCGAGTCGTATCGGACGAAGCCGTGGGACGGACTGCGGGCGAAGCTATCCCAGCTGCACCGCGATTGCGTTGAGTCACATGTCGATTTTCGGATGGTCCTCTTTCCGTTCATGCAGAATCTGGGACCCGATTATCCGTTTCGCGATGCGGACGCAAAACTTGTCGCCTTCTGTAAGTCGGAAAGAATTCCCGTGCTTGATCTAGAGCCCGTCTTCCGCGAGCACGCGAACGAGAGCCTCACCGTGAGCCGTTTCGACGCGCATCCCAACGAACGGGCCCATGCAATCGCCGCGGACGCGATTGAGAAAGACCTGCTCTCCGACCTGATTACGCCCGCCCATCCGTGAGCGCGGCCGTTTCCTCAAAGGCACATTCTTCGATATGACCGCGGATCAGGCACGATCGTTGAAGCGATTCTGGCTGCCCGTCGCAGCGGCCCTTGCGATCCATGCGGCGCTAGGGATCGGCGCCGCCGCTCGCCTCACGGCGACCCACGACGAATACTGGCATTTGCCGGTGGGTCTGCTGAATCTCAAGACGGGCCGATTTGACTACGACAATTTGAATCCCCCACTTTGCCGGATGGCCGCGGCATTGCCGCTGCTTCTCACCTCGGCTCAACCGGGAACCGTTGGTGCGGACCACGGCTTGATGGCTTGGGGCGACGCCTTCGTGGCTGCCAACGGATCGCATTACGCCGCCTGGTATCTCGTCGGTCGCACGATGATTGTGTTGATTTCAGTTCTGGGAGGTCTCGTCACGGCCATCTGGGCCCGCGAACTTTTCGGCGACGCGGCGGGTTGTCTTGCCGCTGTTTTTTGGGCGTTTGAACCGAACTTGATCGCGCACGGGTCGCTTGTGACGACCGATATGGGGGCGGCCGCATTTTTTGTTTTCACGCTTTATTCGCTATGGAAGTTCGCGAAACTTCCCGGCTGGAAAACAGCACTTCTGTTCGGCGCAGTGCTGGGTCTGGCACAGCTGGCAAAATTTACGTCGCTCCTGCTCTATCCAATCAGCATCGTGGAGTTTGCCATCATTGCCTTTGCCGGCAGGGCGACGTTCCTGCCGGGCGAGAAACAGACTGAAAGCAAGAAACGGACGACTCAACGGAAGTCGGCCAGCGGCACGCAGACTGATGGAGGCACAAGCGGCCCGCAAATCGGGAAATGGACACCCGCGTCAATCGCGCGGCTCTGTGGTTTGTGGATGATGGCGGTTCTGGCGAGCCTTCTGGTTTGGAATGCAGGCTACCTGTTTCGCGGATCGTTCTCGAGTTTGCGGAGTTACGATTTACAAAGCACGGCGATGCGGGGCGCCGTAAAGCGACTCTCATCGATGGGGTGGATACCAGTGCCCTTGCCGCGCGACTATGTCGAAGGCCTCGATAATCAGCGGCACGTCATGGAGCAACTGCATCCGGTTTTCCTCGACGGGCAGTGGAGCGAAGACGGCTTCGCTCACTATTACTTGTGGGGCTTGTTCTACAAACTACCGCACCCGCTGCAACTGCTGACGATTGCGACGCTCTTGTGGTTGGTCGTACCCGGGAAAGTTGCCCGGCGTCTCGATGTGCAGTTCGTGATCCTCCTGCCGGCGGTCGCGATGATCGGGATAGCGGAGACATCGACCTTCAGCTCCAGCCTTCCGAGTTGCCGCAGCTC
>CAYWOV010000092.1:0-3968 GCA_964459965.1 uncultured Planctomycetaceae bacterium
GCTGCGATCGAGAGCCACATAGGGCAGGAAGCTGCGCCGCAACGTCTTCGACAACGGTTCTCCCAGCAGAAAGATGTAACAGTCGACGGCCCGCAAGGGTTGCCCGGGAACCGGATTAAACGAATAACCGTGGTCGTTAAGCCCGCCCGTGCCGGTGAGCAATCGGAACAGGGCTCGCCGCCGGCCGTCGACGAGCTGGACCCGCAACAGTTTGTAAGAACCGTGCCTGGATTCGGAGGCGACCTTCGCTCCGAAGGCCGTCGAATTGGCGCGTAGACCGATGAGTACGCCGCGAATGAACTCGGCACGCTTCGCGGCCAGAGCCGGCGACGCGCCGGCGATGCCCGTCGCCGTTTCCGCGAGCCTATTCCAATCGACGAGTTCATTGAAACGGTCGAGATCGTCCTTCCGAACGGCCGCTTCGAGCGCGTTGCTCCATTTTCGGCATTCGGATTCGGTCGGTTGACGCGGGTTAACTCTCGGCGCCGGCGGTTTCGCATTCGGCCGCGGATCGTCGGCCGCCAGCCGGCCCCACGAGGCAAGGATGATGACGCATGACGCCGTCAGGCACGCCCAAAACCGCCAAGGAAAAGAGACAGCACTCACCGGCCGGGCTCCAAGCAACTCGAAGGGTCCGCAAACCACATCCCGCCAGTCTAATGCCCTGCGGGGGGACATCCAAGAATTTATCTGATTGACGTGCTGATAACCGGCGGCGGGTGCCGGCAAAGCCGCATCATTCAGACGAGATCACCGGCAATTCGGGCCGGGAGCTGCCCATCCGCGTGCGGTCGACGAATTCCTCGGTCGAATTGTCGATGGCCCGGCCGCCGCGGCCGTGCGGCGGATGAATGTAGTGCACATCGGCTTTCGAGTCCGAGTGGGCGGGACGCGCAATTTCGTAGCGCACCTCTTGCTGGTGGTCGTTGAATTGCAGCTGGGGATCAAAGAAACGGGGAGCCTTGCAAAGCATGGCGGCGAAATTGGTCTGGCCCCGCAGCAAGCTCTTGATGGTGTGAGCGGCCAGCGTTGGCGCCACGCGCCAGCTGAGATGTTTGGAGTACATCACGCGCTGGGTCGTCACCAGCTCTTCGTAAAACTCGCGCAGCGGCAGACGCGTGGGAAGCACCGCGTGCTGGATATCGAAGAGTCGGTAATCCCGCGTGGTGAGCGGCCGCGCTTCGGTCCGCCAGCTCTCGGTGCCGGGGTAGGGCGTGTTCACGCTGATCGTGACGAGTTCGGGAACGTCCTGGCACCATTCGCGGATGTGCCGAAATCGATCGTGATCCCAGTCCGGGTCGACAATTAAATTGATCGACACGGCGACGCCGAGCGACCGGGCAAACTCGACGGCTTCGAGGTTCTTGGAGCAAGTCACCCGTTTGCGGTGCTTTTTCAGTCCCTCCTCGTCGATGGCCTCCACTCCGAGGAACATGTACTTGAGGCCGATTTTGCTCCAGAATTCGAACACCTCTTTGTTGCGCAGCAGCACGTCGCCGCGCGTCTCGAGGTAAAACTCCTTGCGGATCCCTTGCCGCGCGATCGCCTCGCCGATTTCCATCCCGTGCTTCGCCTGCACGAAGGCCACGTCGTCGACGATGAAGACGCCCGGCTCTCGGATCGATCGCAGCTCGTCGACGATGGCCGCGGAGCTTTTGACCCGATAGCTGCGGCCGTAGAACGTCCACGCGCTGCAGAACGTGCAGTCCCACGGACAGCCCCGACTGAATTCGATCGAGGCGCACGGATCCAGCATGCCGATAAAGTACTTCCGCCGCCGGGGAACCAGATCGCGGGCCGGCGTCAGATCGTCGAGGCTGCGGACAAAGGTTGCGTGCGGGCCTTCGCCATGACGGGTGACGGCCCCCGGCACATCGGCCAACGCGTCGGCGCTATGGGCCGGCGAGGCGCCCGCGGATTCGGCAAACCGTTCCAGCAATCCGACGGCCGAGGCCTCGCCTTCGCCCTTGAGGACGCAATCCACCGCCCCATCGGCTTGCTCGAGAATTTCCCGTGACGTGAACGACGAGCTGTGTCCGCCGACCACGACGCGCGATTGGGGCAGCACTTGCTTCGTGAGCCGGGCCAGGTCGAGGATCTCGGGCACGTTCGCCAGGTAATTGCACGAAAAGCTAATCACCTCCGGCTGCCACGATTTGAGCACTCGCAAGTAGCCCGCGTGATCGGCAATCTGCAAGTCGAGCAGGCGAACGCTATGCCCGGCGCGCCTCAAAGCCTCGGCCACTAACTCGAGGCCCAGCGGCTCAAGGCGGAGGAAGATTTTGGAATAGTACAGGGCACTTGGATGAACGCCCAGAAAGCGCATGCTCCATCCTTTCTGAACGCCGTCGGTCAAAGCGGCAGCGAGAACCGGGCATCGACACAGCGCTTGCGTCGTCGTGGCGATTTTAAGGAGACGGGGCGAGCAAACCAACCGGTGGGCGGCTCGAAATCGGGAAAGTTCTGCGAGGCAAAAAGTGAACCCGATCGAAGCGTGATGGGGGTAAATCGAACAGGGATAAAAAGAAAAGCGACCTGCGCACGCGCAGGTCGCTGCTTCGTCAACAGTCGATCTGACTTCCTACCGGGCGGTCGGGCCGCTCGGCTGGTGGGCAGTCGGACTGCCAGAAGTTTGTGGCTCGGATGGCGGGTTTGGGACCGTCACCGAGTTCCGGGCTCCGTTCATGCCGTTCTGCTGCGGCATGCCCGAAGGGTTGTTTTGGCTCGGCAACACCCGATCGTTCATCGGTTGCTGACCGTTCGGAGGATACGCGGCCGTATAGGGTCGTTGCCCTTGCGTGCCGTATCCCTGATTTGGGTAGCCCTGGTTTCCGTATCCCTGATTGCCGTATCCCTGGTAGTAGGGCTGATTTCCGTATCCCTGATAGCCATAGCCCTGGTAATAGGGCTGAGCCTGAGTGCCGTAGTCGTATGACGGCGAATATCCGTACTGGGCATTCGGATCCGCTTGGCCATAGGTATAGCCGCTGGTCGGGTAACCGTAGTCGCCTGAGTAGCCGTAGCCGGAGTAATACGGATAGCCGTAGCTGGAGTAACCCCCGTAGTACGGATAGCCCCAACCCGAGCCGTAGCCTAAGCCGTAGCCCAAACCAACGCCGTATCCCCACCCGCCGTATCCACGACCCCAGCCGCCGTATCCGCCATAGCCTCGACCGTATCCGCCGCCGTATCCGCCGCCATAGCCGCCGCGATAACCGCTGCTGTACGAGCGGCCGCCGCCTCCCCCGCCACGGCCACCACCGCCCCCACCACGGCCACCACCACCGCCACCGCCGCCCCGAGCGAACACTGTTCCGGCACCGACCTCGGTGAACACTAAGAGCGCGGCGACTGTGCAAGCCGCGAGCGCAAGAATCTTTCGATTACGAGTTATCACGTTTAGACCCCCTTCTGGTTGTACTGAGCATGCGACGGACGTTGTCCACCGCGACAACCGAACGACCGCCAAACTGGCCGTCTGCCCGCCTAAAAATCCCACTTTCTCTATGTTGCAAACTTCGCGCCCAAGCTGGCCTTTCCCAGGGATTGCTTCGTTTCCCAGACCGCGCGGAAAGGAAGTGTCCGGACGTCCGATTTGCCTCTTTGGACCTCTCGCGCCGGGCTGCCCGGAAAACCGGCCATTAAGATCTGAGCCGGAAGCTTTAGGGTCGCCTGGGCCGCACGGGTGGAACGGCAATTGCTTTGCTGCCATGACGCAACTACCGAGTCATGTCATGATCGCGGCAAGACCAAAACTGGCTCGCAAGGCGGTTGAGACCGGGAAGCAAAGGAGTTGGTGGCAGCCCCATCTGTGGGCCGGATGCAGTTTTCCGGCCTGGATGCGGCTACTCGCGCGTCATCGGTTCGCGATTCATTGGACGTGTCTCGTCGGTGCCGTCCTGATCACAATCTTCAGCCTGGTGCACAGCGCGCTTCGCGGCATTCAGCAGGCGATCTACGGACGGCGA
>CAYWOV010000092.1:4068-8233 GCA_964459965.1 uncultured Planctomycetaceae bacterium
CGCCGCACAGTTGCCGCATCCAAACGCTGCTCGAACTCTTTCCGGACGCGCGATTCGTGCACATCGTGCGCGATCCGTTTGTGGTCTTTCCGTCGACGGTCAAGCTCTGGAAATCCCTGTACGGCAACCATGCGCTGCAGAAGCCCACATTCGCCGGTCTCGACGAACGTGTCCTGAGCGACTTCGTCCGGCTGTACGAGAAGATCGAGGAAGGCACAAAGTTGCTCGATCGCAACCAGTTTTACGAACTTCGATATGAGGACCTGGTGCGCGACCCGGTCACTTCCATGCGTCGACTTTATGCTCGTTTGGACTTTGGCGGTTTCGAACGAGTCTTGCCGCGACTGAGGCAGCACCTCACCGAGATCGCCGACTACCGGACGAACCGTTATTACATTTCGCCGCAGCAGAGAGCCGCGATTGCCCACCGTTGGGGGCCGATCATCGAAAAATACGGCTACGCACCGCACGTTGCGGTGGCAGAACACGATCGCGACGTTCGCCGAGCAACGTTCGCCGACGGATGGCACGCGGTGTAACATGAGGGTTCCGCGAAACTTCGCCCGGCCGCGCCCAGCGCAATCAGGAACCTGCCATGTCGACTGCTGTTGCCACTCCTGCCGTCCTGCGTCTGCATCCCGATGACAACGTGGGCGTCGCGACGCGAGGCGTTTCGATCGGAGCCGCGGTCGACGTTACGGGCGGCGGAGCGGGAGTGGTCGCGATTGAACGCGTGGAGATGGGTCACAAGATCGCCCTCGCGCGGATCACGCGTGGGACACCGATCCGAAAATACGGGCAGACGATCGGCTTCGCCACAGCGGACATTGAACCCGGGGCATGGGTCCATACCCATAACGTCGAGCCCGGTGCGCTGTGCCTTGATTACGCGATTGCCAGCGAGGCTCCCCCCGATCCAGCGCCAATTCGCGGCCGCACCTTTCTTGGCTACCGTCGGCCGGACGGCCGGGCGGCAACGCGAAATTACATCGGCATCGTCAGCACGGTGAATTGTTCGGCGGCAACATCGCGGTTCGTCGCACAGCGTTTCGATCGCACCCTGCTGGCCGACTATCCCAATATCGACGGAGTCGTGCCGCTGGTCCACAAGGGCGGTTGCGCGATGCAATACGGCGGAGACGATCATCAGCAGTTGTCTCGCGTGCTGGCCGGCTTTGCCAAGCATGCGAACATTGCCGCGTACCTCGTGATCGGCCTGGGGTGCGAGACCGGGCAAGCCTCGTTCCTGGTCGACAACTATGGATTGACGCAGTTGCAGATTCCGGGGCGAAACGGCGCCGATGCCCGCCAGAAGCCGGTGGTGATGAACATCCAAGACGTCGGCGGCGTGAAGAAAACGGTCGATCGAGCCGTCGGCGTGCTCAAAGAGATGCTGCCCGAGGTCAACCGGGTCGAGCGCACGCCGATTCCTATCGGTGAAATCGTGCTCGGAACCAATTGCGGGGGAAGCGACGGCAACAGTGGTGTGACGGCCAATCCGGCTCTCGGTTTCGCCAGCGACCTCCTCGTCGCGCACGGGGGAACGAGCATTTTGGCGGAGACCCCAGAGATATATGGAGGCGAACATCTCCTGACGCGCCGAGCCGTATCGCGCGAGGTCGGCGAATCGCTGATCGGCATGATCAAGTGGTGGGAGAAATACACCGAAATGTTTGGCGCGCAAATCAATAACAATCCGTCGGTCGGCAACAAGAAGGGCGGTTTGACAACTATCTATGAGAAGTCGCTGGGGGCCATCGCCAAGGGTGGCACGACGGCTCTCCGCGCCGTCTATCGCTATGCCGAGCCAGTGACCGAACGGGGCTTTGTGTTTATGGACACGCCCGGCTTCGACCCGGCGTCGGTGACGGGACTTGTGGCTGGCGGGGCCAATCTCGTCGTCTTTACGACCGGGCGGGGTAGTTGCTTCGGCTGCAAACCGGTGCCTTCGATCAAGGTCGCCACGAACACACCGCTCTATAAGCGGATGATCGACGACATGGACATCAACGCGGGCCGCATTCTTGAGGGAGCTTCGGTAGAAGAGGTCGGGCGGGAAATATTCGAGAAGATCATCGCCGTGGCAAGCGGCGAGCACACGAAGAGTGAAGAGCAAGGAATCGGGGACGACGAGTTCTGTCCCTGGAGCATTGGGCCGACGCTTTAGCGTGCCAGGGCGTTGGCACAGGTTGACTTCCAGAGGCTATCCGGAAGGGTTGTCGCGACTTTGAGCGACGCTCGCCCGTAAATGACCTGCTCGACGGAAGCCGTAAAGGCTTTTCTGGCAATGATTTGCCACATCGCTATCGCAGGGCAGGCTCAGTTGCCGTCAAAACCAGCAAATTCGGAACAAGCGAAAAAAACGGAGTTTCTGGGACAACCGCTACAGATTGCCAACTTAACCAACCGATACTACCCGCATGACCGCACCTCTGCGCTCCCGTTCACGGAGTCGCCAGAGGGTCGGTGACGTGAAAAGACGCCTTTAGGGAAGGGATTTCCCGATGCGGGTAGAACGCCGCTTGGCGGTATGTTTCGGGCTGGGGCTCCTGCTTCTGGGTGGAGGACAAACCGTCCTGGCCCAGAGTCAGCCGGGAGTATTCCAGATGAACCCCGGCAACCCTCCGCCTAACAGCAACGGAACTTACGCTCCCGCGCCGAACTTCAATGGTCCGGCCGGCGCTCCGACGAGTTTCAACGGCTCTCTGGCCGGTCCCGAGTACTCGACTTACCCGTCGGTGATCCCGGTCACGCCGCCGAATCTGCCCGCCGGCGCTTACGGTTCGGCGATCAGTCCGTACCCGCAGATCTCGCCTTACGACTACAGCTTCCAAAACGACTCGAACGTCGGTGGACTCTGGGAGCATACGGAACGAACCCGCGACCGGAAGTGGTACTTCTCGGCCGACTTTCTCTTTATGTCGACAAAGCCGCAATCTGGCATCTTCGGAAACCCTAACGCCCAGACCTACGTTCGCCAGGAAGCCAGTTTCCTCAATGCGCAGAGCGGCTCGAGCGGCAGCGGTAGCGGCAGTGGCAGCGGTTCTGGATCGGGCTCGGGAAGTTCGTCGTCGTCGTCTTCTGCCAATGATCAATTGTTGCAGTCCGAAGGCTTCATCACCGATTCGGGGTCGTATTTCGCCTCGTTGGCCAACTACTACAACGCACTTGACCTGGGCACTCTCGGCAATCTGATCACCGAGGGAGGCCGATTCACGACCGGCTTTTGGAACCCCGACAATTCCGGAGTCCAGGCCAGAATCTGGTTTGGCGGCCAGGCGAGCGACAACTTCAACGCTCAAGATGACAACACGCAAGATCCCAAAGATATGCACGGGTTGGAGCAGATCATTCGATTCTTGCAGAATAACAACATCCTCAATGACGGAGTTGCCGGCGACCTCAACGCTGGCCTTGCCTCTCAGGTTGCCGGGCTCAATACCAAGGTATTCACGCCGCAGGAGATTTTGGAGAACAACCTGCTCAATTTGCGCGGGCTGCCGGTCTCCGACAACACGCCGAACGGGCAGACAATTCCCTACGACGTCTTTTTTGATGTCAAGACAACCAGCCAGCAGATCGGGACGAACCTTGACTATTACTTCACTCCGATCTACGAGCGAAAATGGATCATGGTCAGTCCGTCGGTCGGCGTGACCTATATGAACATTAAGGAATCGCTGAGTTTCCTGGGACTCGACAGCGGCTTGTTGTATGGCGGCGGGTCGTCGACCACTGGCTCCAGTTCATCGACCGGCGCCGAACGCGATTTCAAGGGGCAGTCGTTCCCCAACGGGATCGACGACAACTCGGACGGCATTATCGACAACGCGATCACGATCGAGGCCGGTCCCTCGTCCAGTTCATCGGGCAGCGGCAGCGGCAGCGGCAGCGGCAGTAGCAGCGGCAGTAGCACGGGCACGACATTTAATTTCGATCCCTTCCCGTCGCCCTTCGCACTTCTGCCTGCGACAATCGATATCTCGGCGACGTCGAACATCGTCGGTCCGACCGGCGGTTTGCGTTACCTGATCGGCAGTAAAACGTTTCACATCATTGGCGAGACGAAGTTCGGCGTGATGGCCGACTTTGAGCAAATCAGCCTTTCCGGCAACAACATCGGCAGCACGACCCGCGTCAACGGCAATGAGGTCACCTTTCAGTC
>CAYWOV010000093.1:0-2474 GCA_964459965.1 uncultured Planctomycetaceae bacterium
CGCATCAACGAGATCAGTTCGCGAAGGCCTCCGAACTGGTGATCGCGGGTCGGCGCCGGCGCTGCTGCTGCCTCGCGCATGACAGCCACATCGGTGGAGGCGGTGGGATCGGTCGGAAGATGACTGGGCATGACCAACTCGCATCTGTGATGTTCCTCCGTGATGTGTTGACGCCTGGTTTCTCGATTAGCCGGAAAGAGGCCGAGACATGAGTCTCCGATCTCGTATTGCTGCCGCGGACGTCATTCGCACCGCTTACGTCCGGGAACGCGTTATCGCCAGTCGACGAGCTCCCATCCCGTAATGTGACTGCCGTCCGGAAGTGAGTCGCCGATGGCGGCGTACGCCGGTTCCCTGTACGGAGGCTCCGGATAAAGCGGCTGCTTGAAGACGGTGCCGTCGAGAAGCAATCGCGTGAGGAAGGCGCCCGCCATATAGGTTGTCGGATAAATTTGGCTCTCGACATATTCGAGGATCACGAGCTGTTCCCGAGCGGCGCCGACGTGGGCCGGGCTAAATGCCAAAAAATAGCGACAGAGATCTTTCAGCGGCCCGTACAGATCGAACAGTTGGTTGTTTTGATCGACGTACCGGCTCGATGTGCCGAAAGGGCCGTTCGGGTTTTGTGCGCAGCCGATGACGAGATTCCACCAACGTTGCTGGGGTCGCGAGGCGGAGCCTTGCCCGATGGTCTGTGTCGCGGGGTCCGAGCGGCGGATGGACTTATAGAATCCGACGGCTAGTTCGGCGTCTGCGCCGGCCACGGGGGCCGTCCAGGTGTAAACAAACAGGACCGGTCGGACATGGTTATCGCATTCGCAATGCTTGTTGTACGCCTGGGCGCTTTGGGCATTCGTGTCGAGCAACTGCAGAAATTTCGTCGATGGCTGTTGGACGGAGTTATTGGGAAACGTCGGTAAATGCAGGGCCTGCGCCGTCTGATTGAAGAGGTCGGCACAATGAAACAGCACGGGATTTGTCGAGCTCGGCGTATTGTTCGATGAGTCGTACGTGACCGACGTCCAGTTCTGAGGGATCGCGGCAGGCATCATCAATCTCCTGGAGGTGATCTGGGTTGCCGACGGACGCGACTCTGGTGGTGCACCACGATTGATTTTGAATGATTGCACCCTAACACGGGCGCGGCACGGATTCAAACTTTTGCCGTCGCCAGTCAACGTGTGGGTGCCATGCCCAGCACTTTGGAAGAGGCGAGCTAGTCGCGCCGGGTTGCGTGACTCTTGATGGTGCGGGCGATGCGGAAACCGCAGTGGGTGCCGACGCCGCTGCGGGCTTTCACAGGCGTGCGATTCGCGGAACGCTGGTACGGTACGAACTGATGAGCGGACCCGCCGCGGACCACCCGTGGGAGGTCGGCCTTTTCGTCTGAACTCTGCCCCGCAAGCTGCGGATCTTCGCGGTCGTCACCACTCTGAAGCTTGGGAATGTCCCCGGGTGCATAAAGATAGAAATTGGACGTCCATTCCGACACATTCCCATGCATGTCGAAAAGGCCGAAACGATTCGGACAGAGACGTCCGACCGGCCAAATCCGACCACTGGAGTTCGCAAGCGTCCACGCATATCGCCGCGACGTCACAGGGTCGTGGCCCCAGGAGTACGGTGTCCAGGTTCCCGCACGGCAGGCGTACTCCCATTCGACATCGGTTGGCAGGCGATATCCGGTGAGCGACAGATAACCGTCGCGCGGGATCGCATCTTTGCGAACGATTGTGTAGCACCACTGGTCCTCGGGGATTCCCTCTTTCTGGCTGAGCCACAAGCAGTATTGGCAGGCGCGGTGCCAGGTCATCATGTTGGCCGCACAATCGCGAGTCGGCACATAGTCCGTCTTGCTCTTGTGGGGAAATTGGGGAAAGTACGCGAGAAACTGCTCCATGGTCACTTCGGTCGTCGACAGGGCGAAGTCACGATTGATTTGCCGCGTCGAAATGGGTTCATCCGAAGCATCCCGTCCCGGCTCCTCCTTAGGCGAGCCGGTCTGCGTGGTGATCGGTCCTTTGAAAACGACCAGCGTGTGACCCGTGGGTGTCACGTACCAGTCACGGCCGTCGACCGGCCCGGCCGACGCCATTTCCTTTGTCAAACGGACAATTAACTCCTGCCGGCCCCAAGAGCGCAAAGCCCACTCGGCGGCTGAACGGATGCCAGGGTCCGGATCGCTCTGGAAGAGGCGTGTGACAGTCGCGATCAGCGGTTCACGCTGCGTTTCGGGCAGCTTCTCCGGCGGTATTCCTCCCAGAGACCGCACAAGCGCGGCACGAAGGGGCGTGTCTGCCGACTCCAACATGTGGACCAGAAGATTCGGCTGGGCCGCCACGGCACCGACCCGTTCTTCCGCATACGAGCATTCGTCGGGATCGGAGGCCGACGTCAGAACGGAGCGCAGCGGCTCCGTTAAATCAAACTCGAGGAGCGTCACGGAGGCGTTGGCACGCCGCTTCTCCTGATTG
>CAYWOV010000093.1:2574-7731 GCA_964459965.1 uncultured Planctomycetaceae bacterium
TAAATCAAACTCGAGGAGCGTCACGGAGGCGTTGGCACGCCGCTTCTCCTGATTGAGACGCTCGGCAAGGGGGCCACGCGTGTCAATCGGCCGGTTGAACTCTTCCGTCAAGGTGGCTTGGGCCGACGACCTCAGAGAGGGAGCAAGAAGTTTGGGCAGCAGGACTGCGTATTGGTCCGGCTCGGCAAGCAGAACAAGTTCGACCAGGTCGCCTGGCTGGTCGGCGACCAATTCACCGAGCACGAGGGCCGCCGCATGGCGATCGATCTGTGCGCGATCTTGTTGTGAAAAGATGAGCTTTAAGCTACCCACAAGCACCGGGCCGGCCGGCTTGATGAGTTCGATCCAAGGCCCGACGTCCGTCACGCTGCTGGTCACTTCGGCAATCAGTTGTTCGGCGAGGAAACCACTCGACTGGGCCCAACGGCCGGATGATTCGGTTTTTGACGGCGGATCGAGTGCAACCAGCGCCGCACCGGCCCGGAATCGCTGTTCGGCCCGGTTTTCCGGTGACAGGAGCTCCTTCCACAACCGCTCCGTCAACGCGCGGGCATCTCCGGAGTTTGCCAACGCGTCGCGAATTGCGGGAAGGTCCCGAGGCGACGCGATGAGCAGACGATCGTAAACGGCGGACTCCTGCGCGCGATCGACCGGGAGGAGTGCCATAGCGGCATGCAGATGACTCGGCGCAGACGAATCCGAAGAGGCCAGCAGTCCCCGCAAGGGCGCGTTTGCCAGCCCTCTGACCGATTCAATTTGAGCGACGATTGCCGGCACGTCTTGAGTTCTCGCAGTCTCGAGAGAATCGACGAGATCCCGCGCCCGCCTTCGATCGAGCGCGTAATCGGCACCCCAGGCGAGAGCTCCGAAGACGGCAAGGACGACGAGCATTCGCTTGCCATAAAATGCCCGGGCCGCCCGCAGCAGCTTTTGGCTGTCTTTATTAACGCTCCGCGCTCGGCGGCTGGTAAACAGCAGGATGTTCAACCATTCGAGCAACGACGGGAGACTGCGGCTGCGTGGATTTGCGTTCCACAAGTCGACGCGGTCGGCCAGGAGCAACTCGGCCCGGCCACGGCGCGTCTCCTTCTGCTTCCAGGCGAGCCATTCTTGCAGAGACGGCACCAGGTAATCGTGGGTCAGGTGATAGTACCTCCCTGCGGAAGCAGAATCGCCGGGGCTGGGGCTCTCCTGAGTTTCGAGCCCCGCCGGGTCGGTCGGCGTGATCAGACGGAGCTCGGAGTCCAGGACGTGCAAGAGCGCGTCAAAATCCCTGGGATGCGTCTCGTAACCCGAGACCGCCAGAAGCTCGCCGTAGGGCCGCATCGCGCCTTTGAGATTGCCGCCTTGATGTGAGACCAGGGCGCCCAGTACGGCGCGGGCCGCCGTCTGGTGCAGGCGATGGCTGGGATTGGCCGTGCGACCGTTGAAGGCTTCCTCCAGGAACGTGACGCCGATTCCCTGGATTCCCCCGAGTTCTTTCAACGTGGCCGCCGTCCAGGGCTTGTCCTTGACCATCTCCGCGAAGAGTGCCAAGCGGACCGGGGCTACGCGATCGTTCCGGGCCAGCTCCTCGACGGCCTTGCGAACAAACGATCGCTGCTCGGTCGCAATTTCGGCGTGATCGGGGGGAAGCGTGCCGTAGGCGCGGCCGATTGCCGAGAGGACCTTTCTGGCATGCTGGATGCTGAAGAGGTCGAGGGCCGCGACGTTGTCCCCGGGGACGAGCCCGATTTCCAGCTCCGCCGCGAAGTGCGTGACCGCCATCCAGAAATCGTCGCGGACAGCAAGAATGCACTGCAGCCGCTTGCCGTCGCACTGTCGCAGCGCGCGGAGCAGGTCGCTGCGTTCAAAGTCGGGACGAGCGTGCAACCACTGTTCGAACTGGTCAAGCACGATGAGGATTTGTCGTTCGTCCGGTACCCGGCCGCCGCGCCGCAGAGCGGCCATCGTCTCGGGCAAATCGAGGTCGGACGGCAAATGCGGATCGTATTTTCGCAAAGCCTTGAGGAGGCGCGTTTCTGTGTCGAGCGGCGTGGATTCGACGTACAGGCACGCGATTCCGGGATCGAGTCTAGGGATCACGCCGGCCTTCAAAAACGACGACTTTCCGCAGCCGCTCGGACCGTACAACAGGCCGACGCGAAAGGTGCTGTCCAGATCCGATTCCTCGATGCGGGTCTTCCAAAACCGCACACTTTCGGGGAGTCCGTCGCGATCACGAGGGCCCGGCAGCAGCTCGAGAAAGAAGCCGGCGTCTCCGCGGTCGAACGACCGCAGCCCCTTGGGGATGATCGTGATCTCTGTGCCGGCGGCAAGGTGCCCGCTGGTCGCGCCCGACCCGCTCGCGCGAAAGAGGGGGGACGGCGCGCCGGCGTGGTCGGCCGCTTTGAGGAAGTCGTTAAGATCGGTCGCCAGGTCGAGCGCGGTGTTATACCGCTCGGCGACGCGGTGTGACAACGCTTTCAGGCAGATTCGCTCGAGCTCCTTCGGAATCGCATCGGCCACCTGACGCGGCGGCCGCGGCTCGAGGGCGACGCCATGCGAGAACCGGTTCTCCGGGAAAGGACGCCGACCGGTCAAGAGTTCATACAACACGACTCCCAGGCTGAAAATGTCGGACCGCCCATCGACCAGATGGCCTTCACCGCGAATTTGTTCCGGACTCATGTAAGGCAACGTGCCGATGATCGAGTCGGCCTTGCCGTAGTCTTCCTCTCTCAGCGCCACGCCGAAGTCGGCCAGATACGGCCGGTCGTTGAGGTCGAGCAGAATGTTGGCCGGCTTAATGTCGCGATGGACGATTCCTTTCAAATGGGCGACATGGACGGCCTGGGCCACTTGAGCGGCGAGCTCAGCCGATGCCGCGAATGTCAGGGGTGCTCGTTTGATCTTGGTCGCCAGATCGGTCCCCTCGATATACTTGGAGACGATAAAGCACCGCCCGTCTTCGGACCGCCCGCAGTCAAAGACGGGGACGATGGCCGGGTGATCGAGTTGAGCGAGAATGCGGGCCTCGACAAGATACCTTGCCACGTCTTCTGGCCGCTGGACGCGGTACGCATGCGGCACCTTGACCGCGACCTGGCGGCAGAGTTCTTCATCGTAGGCGAGAAACACGCGCCCGAAGCCGCCGTCGCCCAGAACACGCAGGACCTGATAGCGACCAATCCTGATCGGACCAACGGCGTCGACCGTGGGCGTCGCACCGTCGGCCGCGATGCTGTTCTTGGAGGAGACCGCCTCACCAAGCGTCTGCGTGGGCGGCAACGGGCGCGGAGTCACACCGTTCTCGGCCGACGGTCCGAGCTCGTCGCGGTTGATCGACGATCCCACCTGGTGATTCCTCGGCGTGAGACTGTGGACACGGTTTAGCGTCGCAAAATGACTCGTTCGTCTCCGTCGCCCAGCGCGCCCATTGTCCGCTTCCGCGCGCGGCGAATCAATGTGCTGTCAAATTCGAGGGTCGAAAACTCGTCGAGCCGGAACTGGTTTCGATCGGAATCGGGCTGCCGACGCTCAGCACTTTGGATGGGGCGCTCTGGCGAACGTCCGCCAACGAACGCCGGTGATTGTCACCCCAACCCGAACAGGGCTGTCGAGCGACTACGGCTTGCTCTGTGAAACAGCCGGCGTGTCGGGTTGCGGTTTCGAGGCTTCGACTTTGTTGGCCTTCGAGTGGAAGCGAGAGTCGTCTTCCAGAACATCGCCGGCGTCGTCGAAGTGCATGGCTTCGGGAACCGTCGCACGCGGATTGAGGATCACCTCATCTTCGACGGCGAGGCCGCTCTTGATTTCGATCACTTTGTCGTCCGTCGTGCCCAGCGTCACGACGCGCTTTTGCGGGCCGGACGGTTGCTTGACCCAGGCATAATACTGGTCTCGTTGCTCGACGACGGCGGTCACCGGCACGGTGCAAACGTCGTGCTCGTCGGCCAAGAGGATTTCGACCTGGGCCGTCATGCCCGGACGCAAACCGGCCAGGTCTCCTTCGAGCGCCACGAAGACCGTGTAGTTTTTGGTCGGCGTCGAAAAGCGAGAGGGGGGGGTCGGCCGGCTGGCGATCGATTTGACGTGGCCGCGCCAGGCGCGGCCCAAGATCTGGATGTGGGCCGGCATGCCGGGGCGGATGTGCGGCACATGCGATTCGTGCACCGTCGTTTCGACCTGCATGTCGTTGAGATCGGGAAGGCGGATGATCGTCTGCCGCTCGCGCATCATGGCGCCTTCCTCAATCTGCGGCGCGTCGGATCGGTCTCGCCGGTCCGGATCGTTGGCGTAGACCACCATGCCGCGCTGCGGCGCTTTGATGATACAGTACTTCAATTGGCCCCTGATGCGATCGACCTTCGTCTTTTCGAGATTGACGTTGGCTTGCTCGGAGCGGCGGCGGGCGTCGGCCGCGTCGCGAACCGCCTCCAATTGCTTGAGCGTCTTGGCCCTGGTGAACTCTTCCAGCACCTTTTTCGCCAGAACGGCCGAGTCGAGGTCGAGTTGCCCGTGCTCGACGGCGAATTTGTCGGCTTCGAGCTGCAACGCGGTGACAAACCCCTTGCGGTACATCCGCTCGGTGTGGCTCAATACGTTATTGTCCGTGTCGAGGTTTTGCTGGGCGACAATGATCAGCTCCTTGGCCGCCTGCAGATCCTTGTTATAAGTTCCTTCCAGGTATTCTTTCATGGAGATCGCGGCCGCCTGGTAATCTTGCTCGGCCTGAATCTGGGTGGCGACGGCCCGCTCGTAGAGGATCCGTTCGGCGTCGAGCGCCTGATCGAAGCTCGAACGATCGAGCTGCACCAGCTCGGTGCCGGCCGTCACGTGCGTGCCGTCGGGAACGATGGAAATGATGCGGGCCCCGCCGAGGACCTGGCACTTCAGCTCGGCGTTGGTCCCGCTGGAGAGGTTCCCCTCGACGGAGATGCTGACCCTCAGCGGACCGCGCACGACGCGTTCCGTTTCAACGTTTTCGCGGGCTGCCGAAAAACGGCCAAGAATTGAGCGGGCCGCCAACCAGGCGACCAACAGCGCGACGAGGACCGTCGCGGCAAAGAGCCACAAAATGGCTCGGCCTGAGACCCGCTGTCCCCCGGGAGGACCGGCTGAGCCCGCGCCGCCGAAAAAGCGGGATTTAAAAGTCGTCGCCATGAATGCCTTGCC
>CAYWOV010000093.1:7741-8181 GCA_964459965.1 uncultured Planctomycetaceae bacterium
AGGCGACCAAGAGCACGATGACGAGCGTCGCGGCGAAGAGCCATAAAATGCCTCGGCCTGAGACCCGCTGTCCCCAGGGGGGACCCGCGCCCCCGAAAAAGCGGGATTTAAAAGTCGTCGCCATGAATGCCTTGCCTGACTCGATTCGCGTTGGCCTAACTCAATGCACCGGCCGTCAGCGTGTTTGTTCGCCGCTCGTCCGCTTCGTGGCGGACATCTTCCGGCGCGTGGGGACGACTTCCCGCCTTTGGCAGCCGGACCTCGAATTTCGTTCCACGGTCAACGTGGCTGGAGACGGAAATCTGCCCGCCGTGCGCCGTCACAATCGACTTGCAAATCGCCAGACCCAGTCCCACTCCGCCGTCCTTCCGCGACCGGGCGTTATCGACCCGATAAAACCGCTCGAAGATATGTGCCAAGTGCTCCGGCGGAATTCCGAT